>DUNY01000250.1 GCA_012839145.1 Thermoanaerobacterales bacterium | reverse complement strand
GAGTGGCATGTGGTGACAATATTTATGATGCTTATGTAAAAGCCTATGCAGCGGATCCTGTATCAATTTTCGGCGGAATTGTAGCATTAAACAGGCCTGTGGATGTTCGAACCGCAGAAGAATTGATTAAAATATTTTTGGAAATTGTCATAGCACCCGGTTTTGAGCCTGAAGCCTTGGAAAAATTAAAGACCAAGAAAAACCTAAGAATATTGGAAGTGGATTTAGCAAGCAAGCCAAATCTAGGTTTAGACATGAAAAAAGTATCCGGAGGTTTGCTGGTTCAGGAACTGGATGTAAAGGACTTTAAAGAAAGCGATTTAAAAGTGGTAACAAAGCGGGTACCTTCTGATAAAGAAATAAATGACCTGCTTTTCGGTTGGAAGGTAGTAAAACATGTAAAATCCAATGCCATAGTATTGGCAAAAGACCTTATTACTGTCGGTGTCGGTGCCGGACAGGTCAACAGAATTTGGCCCACAGAACAAAGCATCGCCCATGCCGGAGACAAAGCTAAAGGTGCGGTGCTAGCCTCTGATGCATTCTTCCCCTTTTCCGATGTAGTGGAAGCGGCGGCCGCTGCAGGAATAACAGCTATTATTCAGCCGGGAGGCGCAATGCGGGATGAGTATTCTATAAAAGCAGCAGACGAAAATGATATTGCAATGGTCTTTACAGGAATGAGGCATTTCAAACATTGATTTGTCAATACATGTAGGGGTGGTCTTTGACCACCAGCTCATAAGTCATACGCTTAATAAAGGAGGCAGCACATGGTGAAAGTCCTTGTAGTTGGAAGCGGAGGTAGGGAACATACTTTAGTATGGAAGATTGCACAAAGTCCTAAGGTTGATCAGATATATTCCGCTCCGGGCAACCCGGGCATGAAGAACATTGCAACCTGTGTAAATATATCGGTTGATGACATAAAAGGATTGGCAGACTTTGCGGAAGAAAACAGCGTAGACTTGACCCTAGTTGGTCCCGAAGCACCGTTAGTAGCGGGTATAGTCGATGAATTTGAGAACAGAGGACTGGGTATTTTCGGTCCCGGTAAAAAGGCGGCTCAAATAGAAGGCAGTAAAGTATTTTCAAAGAATTTAATGAAAAAATATAAAATCCCAACAGGGGATTACCGGGTATTTGAAAAGGCTCAGGATGCCATTGATTATATAAATATCTCTGATGTACCGCTAGTTGTAAAAGCCGAAGGCCTTGCAGCAGGCAAGGGAGTCATTATTGCACAGGATCGGGATGAGGCTAAAGCAGCGGTTGAAAGCATAATGATTGATAGAGCATTTGGCAAGTCCGGTAATCGCATAATAATCGAAGAATATTTGGAAGGTCCGGAAGTAACGGTGCTTGCCTTTTGTGACGGTAAAGTAGCAGTTCCTATGGTAAGCAGTCGTGACCACAAGAGAATCTTCGATGATAACAAAGGCCCAAATACCGGCGGCATGGGAGCCGTTTCCCCAGCCCCGGCATACAGTGCTGAGCTTTCTGAAGTTGTAGAAAAGAACATAATACAACGGACTGTCAATGCTATGGCCAACGAAGGGAAACCTTTTAAGGGAATTTTATACACCGGTCTCATGCTTACAAAAGCAGGACCTAAGGTCCTAGAATACAATTGTCGTTTCGGCGATCCGGAAACCCAAGTGGTAATTCCACGGCTCAAGACTGATTTGATAGATATTGTTAAGGCTGTAATAAAAGGCAATTTGATACATACCGAGATAGAATGGAAGGAAGAAACTGCCGTATGCGTAGTTATGGCATCTGATGGTTATCCGGGACATTATGAAATAGGCAAACCCATAAAAGGCCTTGAGGAGGCAGAACAGAAGGGGAGCATTGTGTTTCATGCGGGAACAGCAGTGAAAAATGATGCAATCGTTACATCAGGCGGGAGAGTTCTCGGTGTAACCGCTCTTGGAAAAGAGATACATGATGCCCGTCAAAAGGCATATGAAGCCATTTCACAGATACATTTCGAAGGAATGCATTATAGAAAAGATATCGGCCAATAAGTATTACCAGCATTATCAAAGCTGCTCTCGAGCCTAAAAAGCACCTGAATTCAAGTTTTT
>DUNY01000234.1 GCA_012839145.1 Thermoanaerobacterales bacterium | reverse complement strand
TAAAAAATTCATGCAAAAGAGATTCGCAGGTAATGAGTTTTATATTGGCCTAGATTCTGCTGTAGCCATAGGGCACCCGTCAGCTATTGCAACAGCTCTTATATTGGTTCCAATAACTATTTTGCTTGCATTAATAGTACCCGGGAATAGGGTATTGCCTTTTGGAGATCTTGCCACGATACCATTTATGGTGGCCATGGTGGCTCCCATATGTAGAGGGAATGTTTTCAGATCTGTCATAATTGGAGCATTGGTAATAGCAGTAGGTCTGTTGATTGCAACAAACGTTGCGCCTCTGCATACGCAAGCAGCTATTGATGCGGCATTTCAATTCCCAGAGGGTGCCACCAGTATTTCCAGCATCTGTGATGGCGCTAATCCCTTAACTTGGGTTCTCCTCAAAATCATGCAATTATTCGGTTGATAATTTGCAAGTTTGCTTCAAAAAAATCCATACTTTTCTAAATAAATAACAAGGAAAATGACCTATTAAATTCTCTTAATTATTTCTTTAAAATTCAGACCCTTGAAAAAGCCTTCATAATATATAATGAAGGCTACTTTTTTATATGTCAAGAACATATTGTGAAATATCGAACAATTATTGACATTTGCAACATACTGATATAAACTAAAACTGAACCAATGATAATATATTGCACAAATGTTCAAAGAGGGATGATAATGAAAAATGAATGGAAGGAAAAAAGACTTTTAACTAAAGTGGCACAGATGTATTATGATGAAAATAAAACACAGCAGGAGATAGCAGATAAGTATGGAATATCACGACCTTCAGTATCAAGACTTTTACAAAAAGCCAGGGAAAAAGGAATTGTAGAAATAAAGGTACATAATGAATTTAGTTTTACAGTATTAGAAAAAGAACTGGAAAAAAAGTTCAATTTAAGAGAAGTAATTATTACTCCAACTGATGAGAATGAGAGCCTTAAGCGACTTTTGGCTGAAGCGGCTGCAGGCTATCTTACAAGAGTTTTAAAGGATCATGATATCATAGGAGTTTCTTGGGGAACAACATTGGCCTATATTTCGGAGTATATAAAAAATGAAACCAGAGATGTCGTATTTGTCCCCCTTGTAGGAGGAGTTGGACAGTCAAGGCTTGATGTTCATTCGAACCAGATAGTTTTGAATCTTGCCAGAGCTTTTAACGGCAAATGGCAGTTGCTTCATGTACCTGCCATTGTTGATAGCGAAGAAGTTAGAGAATCCCTTTTATCAGATACCAACATTAGTAAGAGTCTCGAAATTGCGTCAAATTCCAATGTAGCACTTATAGGGATCGGTGCACCTTTAGCTCCCAATTCTACAATATTGGAAACCGGATATTATACAGACAAGATTTTAAATGATCTGGAAAAAGCAGGCGCTATATGTGATCTTTGTTCGATTTTCATAGATGTTGATGGCAAAGTCTGTGATGTTGAGTTGAATCAAAGAGTAATAGGTATCTCCATAGATCATTTGAAAAAAATACCTATTGTTGTAGGGGTAGCCGGTGGAGTGGATAAACACGAAGCTATTTTAGCTGCTCTTAAAGGTCGTTACATCAATGTACTTGTTACAGATGAAAAAACCGGTAATTATCTTTTGAGAAGTGTCTAGTATCGGAGGGTAATTCCATGTGGATCAAAATATTGTGGATAATCGGAGCAGCTTGGGTTTGTCAGGGAGTTTTGGTATATTTTCAAATTAAAAATTTCCAAAAAAAAATTGCTGAACTTAAAAGGCATGGCAGATTGGGAGTGGGAACGGTTAAAGGTCGTTTTAGCAGGGGTGTTATAGTAATACTCGGTGTAAATGATGAAAATATTATCACAAATGCGCAAATAATGACCGGAATAACGGTTTTTGCCAGGTTCATGCCTTTTAAAGCTCTACAAAATCAGAATTTGAAAGATATTGACGTAATAACGAAAAGCATGAACAAAAGAACTAAAACCGCAGTTTTAAAAGCAATCGACTCACTGGATCCGTCAAAAGATAACGAAGGGAAAGGGGGTACATGAAATATTTTAGTTGTAGCTCTTCTGTAAATAAATTTTTGGGAGGGAAACTTTAATGGATGCATTGGCGAATTTTGCTCAGGCGTTTATCGGTTTGTTTCAAGAAGGTGGAAACACATTTTTAGGTCTTGCAGGAGGGATTTTACCGACTCT
>DUNY01000216.1 GCA_012839145.1 Thermoanaerobacterales bacterium | reverse complement strand
TGCAACAGTTTGCACACCGTCTCCGCATGCAAAAGATAAAACTGCATCTGCCTCATTCAGTGTATCCCTTATTTTCCTTAAATCTCTTCTGACCAAAAGATAGTTGCAGCTGGTCTCAGGTACGATAAAGCCCAGAACCTGTTTATTAATGTCTTCCAACTTTTTTGTCATTGCTATCAATTCTTCTTCACCGCCACTCTTACAGGCAGTGGCACATTCACCGCAACCGATTAATACGATTTTTTCAGCATCCTTTAATAATTCCCGGATCTCTTCAAATGGTTTGTGTTCCGAAATAATCAAGGCTAAAACCCCCTTTGACCTATTATAAACCTACCTGCATTTTACATGCTTTCACTACATGTTTTGCCAGAACTGATGTTGTAACTGAGCCCACTCCTCTTGGAACCGGTGTAATCATGGAAACTTTTTCAATACAATCATCCGTATCCACATCACCGCACAATTTTCCATCTTCGTCCACGTTTATTCCTACGTCAATTACGATTGCTCCATCTTTAACGTAGTTGGAGTTCACCATTTTTGCTCTTCCTATACCTACCACTAGCAGTTCAGCACCGGATGCAACCAAGGGTAGGTCTTTTGTCCTAGAATGACATATGGTTACAGTGGCATGTTCTTTTAACAGCAGCATAGCCGCCGGTTTTCCTACAATCATGGACCTTCCGATAACTACTGTATTTTTGCCCTTCAAAGGAATATCATAATACCTTAATATCTCCATCACTGCCGACGGGGTACATGGCGGAAACCCGGTTTCATCACCTTCAAAAACTTTTGCTACATTGACCGGGCTGAAACAATCCACATCTTTCTCAGGTGCAATTACATTTTTTATTACATTTTCATCCAATTGTTCGGGTAAAGGCCTCAAAACCAGGATACCATGGATGGATTTATCATTATTTATGTTGTTTAATTCATCTATAAAATCATTTTGAGTAATGTTTTTTGTAAGCACCCTTACATCTGTTTCTATATTTATACTTGCCATCGTTTTGATGGCTCCACGTTCGTATGCCATGTCACCAGGGTCATCTCCCACCCTAATAATTGCTAACTTGGGAATAATACCCTTACCATTTAGGTCTTTAACCTCTGACTTTAGTTTTTCCTTTATTTCATCTGCAACAGGCTTACCTTTGATTAATGTTCCCATTTCAAGTCCTCCTTTAACTTCGATCTTAAAAGACGATCTGACAGTTCTCTCGCCCGGAAAAAAACAGGTTCTCACTTTGTTCTAAATATCACATAACTTGGTAAGACTTACTTTAGGCGACACACAGGTATAGCTCCTTTTGTTTTGTTATATCTGTTGTTTTTTCGTTGTAACAAGGGGACATCAGACTGTATGAAAAGTCACAGAATCGAATATGGTCAAGGTTGTCATCCAAGCGCAGCGAAGGATCTGAGACTCTTCACTGCGTTCAGTGACATAGAATAGGTTCAATGACATATAATGCGTTCAGGTTGACATAAAACATGGGTTGACAGGTTTTCATACAGTCTCATTTATTGATTGTCTTAACGTCTGTAATAAATAGGTTTGTCCTCGGTATCGCCCATTAGCTTCTAGTGTCGCGTGATATTATACTTTTTTATTCAGGATGTTTTCTACTTTTTCATATACTTTGTCGGCAAGACTGACGCCTTCTTCTACTAAATGAACTGTTTCTTTTTTTATTTTATTGACATAATCTTCATCTTTGATTGAATTAATATTGATGATAACATTTAGTTGGCCGCTGATTATGGCAGCCCGCAGGCACTGTACGCCTACACCTACGTCGCTTATGGCCAGTCTTGAGCCTTTATCCACTAAATCAGCATGCAATTTTATTGCCTCATAACATGCTTTTACTATTTTCACCGGGACTTCACATGCTTGTTTTAATGCCTTTTCAAGAGTCTCTTCTTTCAGTTTCTTCTCTTCCTCAGTATTTTTTGGCATGCCATAGGCTTTAGAAAGAGGAAGGAAGTTTTCTGCGTCTTCGTCAATCATCTTCATCAAATCCTGCTGTAGAGCTGCGGCTTTCTTCAAAATGTCTTGAATGTCATTTTCATATTCTGCATATCTTTTCTTCCCTGTGGTTAAGTTGCATACCATGCTGCTAAGTGCCACTCCTATGGCACCCCCCAGGGCGGCAGCCCCACCGCCGCCGGGTACCGGACTTTTAGACGCTAATTCTTTTACAAATTCGTTACAGGTCTTGTCTGCTAAATTCAACCGATATCACTCTCCTATATATATACTGATAATCCTCAATGCGGTTTTACTCAAGTAGAGGTACCGGGTAATAAGATGTCGAAGTGTAGAAGTATTTAAAAGTTGTTTAATGGGGCCGGATTATCTTAGCCCCATTTGGATTTATTTTTTAGTGACACTATGATTAGAACAGGCCTGAAATTACGCCTTTTTCATCCACATCTATCTTCTCGGCAGCAGGTACCTTAGGTAGGCCAGGCATCTTCATGATATCCCCTGTAAGTGCAACCAAGAATCCTGCTCCCGCTGATATGGTAATATCCCTTACGGTAATATTAAACCCTTCTGGTCTACCTAATTTTTTAGGATCATCGGACAGTGAGTACTGGGTTTTTGCCATACAAACCGGAATTTGACCGAATCCAAGCTTTTCAAAGTTGGATATTTCTTTTAAGGCCTTATCTGTAAATACTACATCATCAGCACCGTATATCTTCTGTGAGATTGCTCTTATCTTTTCTTCTATAGGCATATCTATATCATAGGCATATGCCATCTTTTTGTTGCAGCAGCATTCACTGTTTTCAGTCAATCTTATTACTTCCTCCGCTAAGGCTATTCCGCCTTCTCCGCCTTTGCCCCATACTTCGGATAACGCTACATTTACTCCCAGTTCATTACATTTGTCTTCCACTAACTTTAATTCGGCTTCTGTATCTTGGGGGAATCTGTTTATTGCAACTACTGCAGGCAGTTTAAACACTTGTGTGATGTTTTCAACATGTTTTAGTAGATTTGGTATACCTTTTGCCAGAGCGTCCAAGTCTTCCTTGTCTAAATCAGCTTTTGGCAGACCACCATTATATTTGAGAGCTCTGACCGTTGCCACGATAATTACTGCATCAGGCTTTAACCCGGCTAAGCGGCATTTGATGTCTATAAACTTTTCTGCACCAAGGTCGGCACCGAAACCGGCTTCTGTCACTACGTAATCAGCAAGGTGCATTGCCATCTTAGTTGCTACAACCGAATTGCACCCGTGGGCAATGTTTGCAAAGGGGCCGCCATGGACGAAAGCGGGGGTTCCTTCCAAGGTTTGTACCAGATTGGGTTTTAGAGCATCTTTCAACAAAGCTGCCATAGCACCTTGAGCTTTTAAATCTCCCGCAGTAACAGGGTTGCCTTCCCGGTCATATGCCACTACAATCTTTGAAAGCCGTTCTTTTAAATCGATTATGTCATTGGCGAGGCAGAATATGGCCATAACTTCAGAAGCAACGGTAATATCAAACCCGTCCTCTCTTGGCACACCATTGGCTCTTCCACCGAGGCCGTCAACAACGAATCTTAAATGTCTGTCATTTATATCAATTGCTCTTCTCCAGACAACCCGCCTAGAATCAATGTTTAACCGATTACCTTGGAAAATGTGGTTATCAACCATTGCTGCCAGTAGGTTGTTGGCAGCAGTGATAGCATGAATGTCACCTGTAAAGTGTAGGTTTATATCTTCCATGGGAACAACCTGAGCATATCCGCCGCCGGCTGCACCGCCTTTGATTCCAAAGACAGGTCCAAGGGATGGTTCCCTTAAGGCAACAATAGTCTTTTTTCCTAATTTGGTAAGTGCATCGGCAGCACCGATAGTGGTCGTAGTTTTACCTTCTCCCGCAGGAGTTGGGGTGATGGCAGTTGTCAAAATTAGCTTTGCTTTTTTCCCAGGCTTATTTTTCAGTAAATTGTAGTC
>DUNY01000427.1 GCA_012839145.1 Thermoanaerobacterales bacterium | reverse complement strand
TTACAACACGCGCCGCGTCCAAAAACGTTTAGGCTATCTTAGCCCAATGGAATGGCTAAACCAATATAATAAGCTGGTTTTAGAAAGCGTTGCTTAGCAAATGTCCGGAAAAGTGTTGACTTCCCAAGAAAATGCCAGGAAGAGAGTTTTATATTGGTCTAGATGTAGCTGTGTTAGTTGGTAAACCGGAACACATTGCTCTAGGTGCAATTCTCGCTCCTATAGTTTATTTAATGGCAGTTATTTTCCCGGGAAATAAAGTATTACCTTTAGCAGATGCAGCAGGATACATGATATTCTTTACAGTATTTGCGGTTAATACAAATAAAGGTAATATATTTAGGGGGCTATTGAATTCTATATTAATTTGGATACCAATAGCATTGATATTTTCTAATCGGAGCCTACCGATTAATAACGAAATCGCAAATTATGTCGGATTTGCATTACCTGAAGGGGTTTCCCAATTTGCATCTCTTACAGCAGGGAGTAATTTCTTTACATTTATCTTCTTAGAGTTGAGTCGTTTTATTACAGGTTCAGGAACTGGAACAGCGTTAGTAGGAAGCGTAGCACTACTCATTATTTGGATTGGTGCATTATATATAGTTAGAAATAGACCCAGAGAATATGCCCAAGAGTTAAGAGAAAATAATGAGTAAGGTATAAAAAATAAACTAGTAATAAGAAAATACTCTAGTACAAGGCTGATAAAACGCTGAAGCAACACTGTGACCAAGTTCATCCACTAACAAAGACCTTAAAATATACAATCATGGTGGGTAATAATATGTGGAAGTTAAAATAATTGGTCTTCTTGATGAACTTGGTCTTTAGAATAGAGACTATGAGTTCCAAAAATCTTTATATTATTAAGTGAAAAGAGGAAAAAAGATGCTTAAGAGAAAAAACACCAAGGGAAAAATTAAAGTGATGATTGTTTGTGGTTCTGGCATAGTAACCTCTTCTTTAGCCGCAAATAAAGTAGAAGATATGTTAGATAACAGTCAATATGAATATGAGATAATTAAATCTAGCGTAGGGGAATTAGTAAATCTTAATAAAAAAGCAGATGTTATCTTGACTACATGTAATATAGATAAAGGACTTGTTAATGGTATTCCTGTATTGGAAGCTAGAGGGCTTCTTTCTGGAAAAACTGATGAAATTAAAGAAAAACTTATGGAAGTTTTAGACACCCAATAATCGAATAAAAGAGTAAAAAATAAATCTTGACTGAAAGTACATGTCTTATCTGTGTTGAGAGTGGTTTTAAAAAGACTTTTTATTTATGTTTAACAATTTTAACATAAGGAAATAGAAGTCTTCGGTAAGGACAGGACGCTGATAAATCTCATTCTTATCGAAGACCTTCTTATAAATTAATTTTATTTGTCATTATATTCATACAATAATTACGACAAACTTGTTATATTTATAGTAGCACTTGCAAGTGCTACTATAAATATATAAAAATCTTAAAATGAATATATATATCATGATAGAGGAGATGACTTTATTGAAAGTATTAGTTACTGGTACCGCAGGAATGTTAGGACAAGAAATCGAATCTGTATTTAAGAAAAAGAATGAGGTTATTGGAATAGATCTGGCTTTAAAAGGAAGGAATAGTGTAGATATTACAAAGCCTAAGCAAGTAATTAACTTTATAAAACAAGAAATGCCGGATTTAGTGATTCATTGCATTGGATTGAGAGATGTTGATGAATGTGAGAATAATAGAAATAAAGCGTTACTTGTAAATACGATTGGAACAAAAAACGTTGCTCTTGCTACAAAAATGATTGATTGCCCGATGGTTCACATAAGTTCGGATTCTGTATTTGCTGGTGATGAAAGCAAAGCTCCATATACAGAATTTGATTGTCCGAATCCTGTTAATTTTTATGGTTATACTAAATGGAAAGCAGAAGAGATAGTTAGTTCTTTAGTTAATAACACAACTTTCCCATCAACAAAATAGGCTTGATCCTTGAAAAATTCATATAGAAACGCACACTAAAACAACAGGAAACCCCCTTAACGTGGTATAATTGAATTAGACCAAACCCAATAATACCAGACATTAGGAGGTTTCCCATGACCAGTATTATATCAGATTTACAAAACAATGACCAGATGCTTGAGTCACGAATTGATTACTTTTTCAAGAAGTTAAACCTGTCAAAAATCCTGCTTAAGTGCAATTTCTATAAAGAGTCGGGTATTCACTGCGTTACCATCTTAAAAACATTGTTTTCTCTGGTATTTCACGGCAAAAATCTTTATCGAACCTTATCTGTAAACAGCCAAGACTTACCTTTTAAGAAAAATACCGCTTATCGCTTCCTTAACGACAGTCGCTTCAACTGGGAAAAGCTACTTCAATTGATAACGACTCGACTGATTTTATTCATTAATCAGCTGACCGGAGAAAATCGGCAATCCGTACTTATTTTTGACGATTCACTTTTCAGCCGTAACCGCAGCAAAAAGGTTGAACTTTTGGCAAAGGTATTTGATCACACCAGTCATAAATTCTGCAAAGGATTCAGAATGCTAACTATGGGATGGTCTGATGGAAATACATTTATACCCGTTTCCTTTAACTTACTGAGTTCACCAAAAGATAAAAATGTGCTTTGTGAGGCTAAGACAGTGGATAAACGGACACTTGCCTATAAACGTCGGAAACGGGCCAGACAGTCAACTATCGATGTTATGCTAACAATGCTACGCAATGCCAAGGATATCCCCGCTAAATTTGTGCTGTTTGACAGTTGGTTTACAATGCCTAAAACCGTAATTCGCGTAAAAAGAGAAAACCGTGATGTTATAGGCATGATCCGTATAACAGAAAAAATCCATTATCAATACCAAGGTAAATGGCAGAACGTCAAAGACATATACCAAAAGATTAAAAAGTCATCTGTTACGAAAGGCATTATAGGGTCAGCTTGTGTCAAACTTAGGGAAGATAAGACTGCAACTTGTGATAAATTTATTGATGCCAAAATTGTTTTTGTAAAGGACCGCAGTTCTGATAAATGGCTTGCTCTTCTTTGCACCGACATTTCCGTTAGTGATGAAGAAATCGTTCGAGTCTATGGAAAGCGCTGGGACATAGAAGTTTTCTTCAAGGTTTGCAAGTCATATCTAGCCTTAGCTAAGGAGTATCAAGGACGTAGTTATGACATGCAAGTAGCTGCGACAACCATCGTTTTCCTTAGATATGCCATGTTATCTATGGAAGCTAGAAATGCAACAGATGATAGAACTTTAGGAGACCTGTTTTTCTATCTTAAAGAAGAACTACAAGACATAAAGCTCTCTCAATCTCTGATGTTGCTTGTAGATACGCTTCGCCGGGCTCTAAGTAAGTTGCCTTTGCTTAGCCAGGAAATGGCTGACAAGATTATGAATACTTTTTTGAATACAATACCGCATCCTTTGAAACAAAAGTTATTATTATGTGCGTGACTATATAGATTTTTCAAGGATCAAGCTGCTATTAGCAGATGGGAAAGTTGAGTTATTAAATTCAGTGGGTGCAACCCGTTTAGTTTTAATCCTCGATTTGTATCTAACCGAAGCCACACGTTATAAAATAATAGATATACGGGTATAGAACTAAAAAAAAGTGAAAGAGAGGACATATTTATGAAAATTTGTTGGGTTACAATAACTGTTAAAGACATGGAAGAATCTTTGAGGTTTTATCAAGAGATAGTGGGGCTCAACATTGACTAGACGGTTTCAATCCGGACAGGGAGTTGAAATAACATTTCTGGGGAACGGAGAAACA
>DUNY01000015.1 GCA_012839145.1 Thermoanaerobacterales bacterium | reverse complement strand
ATCTGCTAGCAGATTTCTTCTTTTTGAGAAGTCAAAATATGATATAATAAATATAATAATTCGGAATATAGTCTCGTTTTTTAAAAACGTTGAGCAGCGAGGTGGAGAAAATGAGAGTTTAAAATAGCACTTAAAGGGAGTGTTATAGTTAGTTTGCCTGAGGAGGTTATATATGACTGACTACAAACTAACGGATGTTATTGACAAAGTGAAACTTCGCGACATGCTGGAAAAGTTCACAGAAGCTACGGATTTGGCTGCTATTCCTTGTGATTTGACCGGTAAAAATATAACTGACCCCACCAATTTTACAAGGCACTGCCACATGGTCCGTTCCACCGAAATAGGGAAAAAGCTGTGCTACGCATCGGATGAGAAGCATGGCAGGATATCAATGGAGCAGGGGAAGCCGGTCATATTTCCATGCCACTGCGGGCTGATGGATTTGGCTGCACCTATTGTGGTTGAGGGAAAGTGTTACGGCTATATATTATGTGGACAAGTTTTTCTGGAACCTCTGGAAGCTGAAGACATAAGGCGAGCGAAGATTAGAGCAAAAAAGTTTGGCTTGGATGTGGATGATTATGTTCAAAGTTTTTTGGATGTAAAGGTTTTCACAAAAGACAGATTGATTGCAGCCACGGAAATGTTAAATATTTTTTCCAATTACATAGTGGAATTAGGAATAAATAATCTTATGCAACAGCGGCTTTTAGAAGAAGAGCGGCTTCGATTACAGCTTGAAAATACATTACATGCCATGGAACTAAAGGTTCTGCAATCCCAGTTAAATCCTCATTTTCTATTCAATACATTAAATACTGCTGCCAGACTTTCATATCTTGAAAATGCAGAAAGAACCGGAGAAATTATATATTCCCTTGCAAATCTTTTAAGATATTCTCTAAGAAACCTGGAACAATTTGTAACATTAAAAGAAGAAATTACGTATATACAACATTACCTACATATACAAAAAGCAAGATACCAGGATCAATTGAAAACTGCCATTGATGTTCCAGAAAAGTTGCAAGATATATTGGTTCCCGTCATGACGCTGCAGCCCTTAGTGGAAAATGCTATAATTCATGGTTTGGAGCAAAAAGAAGATAATTGGAAACTTAAAATCAAGGCTTATGAAGAGCAGGAGCTAGTAGTCATCGAAATCATTGATAACGGAGTTGGAATGGATAACAAAACCCTAAAGGAATTGAATAACTTTACAAGAAAGGGCAAGGGACATATAACAGGAATAGGAATTCCAAATGTGGATATCCGAATAAAACGATATTTCGGGTTTCAATACGGTATAGAAGTGGACAGCAGACTAGGAGACGGAACCATCACAAGATTAACACTTCCAAAGAATTATAAAGATTTAGATACAGCTTGGAGTGAGGTGTGATGGCATATACTGTATTAATTTGTGATGATGAGCTTTTAGAAAGACAAGTTCTTAAGTCAATTATAGAGAATTCCAATTTGCCTTTGAAAATAGTGGGAGAGGCAAAAAATGGCGTTGAGGCATTGGAACAATCCGCCAAATTAAAACCTGACATATTATTGAT
>DUNY01000485.1 GCA_012839145.1 Thermoanaerobacterales bacterium | reverse complement strand
CAGAATGCCTTCCACGAAGTGGATACCTATACTTCCCTAAACAAACAGTATAGAATGCTAAAACTCATTCTCATGTTCTATGAAGAATCTAAGAAAGCAATAGATCACGGAGTTGTATTCTCCGAAATAGAAAATCTGCCGGTTCGTGAGCGAATCGCCAGGGTTAAATATTCAGATGAAAAAGATATAAAAATATTCGATCAAGTAGAATCAGAATTGAAAAAGCAGCTTGAAACGCTAATGGAAGGGGGGGAAGCTGAATGATTAAAGAATACAGAACCGCCCGGGAAATTGCAGGACCCTTAATGATGGTTGAAAATGTTGAAGGAGTAAAATACAATGAGCTAGTGGAAATCGAGACATCATCAGGAGAGATACGCAGAGGTCAGGTATTGGAAATAGACGGAGACAGAGCATTGGTTCAGCTTTTTGAAGGCTCTACCGGTCTTAACATAAATGACTGTAAAATAAGATTTTTAGGCAAAAGTATTGAATTGGGTGTTTCCATCGATATGTTGGGAAGAGTTTTTGATGGTTCAGGAAGGCCCAAAGACAACGGCCCTAAAATAATTCCCGAAAAGCGTCTTGACATCGACGGTAACCCTATAAACCCAACAGCTCGTGACTACCCATCGGAGTTTATACAGACAGGAATATCAGCTATTGACGGGCTGAACACCTTGGTACGAGGTCAGAAGCTTCCCATATTTTCTGGATCCGGTTTGCCTCACGCTCAGCTGGCAACTCAAATTGCCCGGCAGGCAAAGGTGCTTGGAACTGAAAGTAAATTTGCCGTTGTATTTGCTGCTATGGGTATTACATTTGAGGAAGCCGATTACTTTATCTCAGACTTTAGAAGGACCGGTGCCATAGACCGCTCGGTGCTGTTTATAAATTTAGCCAATGACCCGGCTATTGAGCGTATATCCACACCGCGTATGGCACTGACCTGTGCTGAATTCCTGGCTTTTGAAAAGGATATGCACGTTTTGGTTATTTTAACTGATATGACTAACTACTGTGAAGCCCTTCGGGAAGTTTCAGCCGCAAGGAAAGAAGTTCCCGGCCGTAGAGGCTATCCTGGATACCTTTATACCGACCTTTCCACTATTTATGAACGGGCAGGGCGTCTCCGGGGCAAAAAAGGTTCTATCACACAGATACCGATCCTAACTATGCCCGAAGATGATAAAACCCACCCCATTCCGGACCTTACGGGCTACATTACAGAGGGTCAGGTTATTCTAAGCCGTGAATTATACAGAAGAGGCGTAATGCCGCCTATAGACGTTTTACCTTCACTTTCAAGGCTTAAGGATAAGGGTATAGGTAAAGATAAGACCCGGGAAGACCATGCCGATACAATGAACCAGCTGTTTGCCGCCTATGCAAGAGGTAAGCAGGCCAAGGAACTGGCGGTAATTCTCGGCGAAGCGGCACTAAGTGATACAGACAAACTCTTTGCAAAATTTGCCGATGAATTTGAGAAACGGTATGTATCTCAAGGAGAAAATGAAGATAGAAGCATAGAAGAAACTCTCGATTTAGGGTGGGAACTTTTAACAATTTTGCCCAAGGTAGAGCTCAAGAGAATTCGAGACGAGTATATCGAAAAATATCTGCCTGAAAAAGGAGAAGAGTAATAATGCAAACTCGGGTAAATCCCACCCGGATGGAGCTTACGCGACTGAAGCGACAGATAGTTACTGCCCGGCGTGGGCACAAACTGTTAAAAGACAAACAGGATGAGCTCATTAAAAAGTTCATCGATATGGTCAAAGAGAACAAGAAACTCCGGGAAGAAATAGAGCGGGATTTGGAAATGGCTTTTAAAAACTTTACCATGGCACGCAGCCAAATGCCCCAGGAAGTCCTGGAAGAAAGCCTGATGATCCCCTCAGCTCGGGTAAATATTGATATAAGTAAGCAGAACATTATGAGTGTAAACGTACCCAAGATAGACGTCCAGCTGGAGGAAGGCAGCAACATCTATTCCTATGGATTCGCTGGCACTTCCGGAGAGCTTGATAGCGCTATAACAATACTCTCAGGAATGCTTGCCAAGATGCTGAAACTATCTGAAATAGAAAAAGCCTGTCAGTTGATGGCTGATGAAATCGAAAAAACTCGTCGCAGGGTCAATGCCTTGGAGTACGTAATGATTCCATCAATGGAAGAGTCTATAAAGTATATAACCATGAAACTTGACGAAAACGAACGTGGGAATATTACGAGACTCATGAAAATCAAAGAAATGGTTATGGAAGCTTAAAAAAATGCCCTTACCGACAAGAACGAAGGTAAGGGCATTTTTGTTAATATTGATTCAGCTGAAGAACAAGCGGCTTCCATGGAAAAAATCAGTGCCATAATACAAGAACTAAATGATATGATTGGACAATTAAATGATTCAATAGAAGTTTTTAAGTTTTAAGAAATAATTACATGAATATTTCACTAAAGCTGTTCCGAAAATTAATGAGGAACAGCTTTTTTGGATGCTTTGAAAAGGTAAAGCAAGGGGCTGAGGTCAGTTTTTTGTATTTTAAAATATCATTAGGAATATTTGAGAAGATTAGATGAAAAGATAAAAAGGGAAATAAAAATACCGTTTATGGGGTTGAAGGCAATAAAGCGCGATATTATAAAAATATTATCAATCAGTATTGTTATTACATTAGTAACTTTTGGTGTATTAGTCTTTTTAAAGCAAAACCGCTCAGCTTTCGGCTTTTTAAGGGGAGCCTTGGTATCCGCTTTAAATTTTGCCCTTCTATATGTTATTATCTCTAAAACATTAAAAAGTAGTTTTGAGCGAGCCTTTGCCATAGCCTATGGATCGTACTTTATCCGGTTGTTATTGATTTCAGCTACCTTGATTCATTCAATAATCACGAGCATGGATGTATTTATATCCTCGATACTAGGCCTGACAGTAATAAAAGTTGTAATTATTTCAAATACTATCTTTGGAAGGTGGAGCATGTGGAATTTTTTCCAAAGGTAGTTTTTGTTTTACACATTTTAGGCAAACCTATTCCCGTAACTGAAACGGTTATTGTGACTTGGGGTATAATGGCGGTGCTTATTGTATCAACCTACTTAGTTGGGAAGAATTTCAGGAAAATTCCTCAGGGTATTCAAAATGTGGTAGAAGCAATTTATGAAGGAATAGAAAACCTGATAAAAGTCACCATGGGTGAGAAAAGACCGGAATTTATCCCCTATGTAGGCACTTTGGCTTTGTTTTTGCTTGTGGCAAACCTTATAGACCTTATAGCCTTAAGGCCACCTACAGCAGATCTTTCCACGACGCTGGCGTTGGCTTTGATTACCTTTGTATTGACTCAAATTGAAGGTGCTCGAAAAAAAGGTGTTTGGGGTTACCTGAAGGGATTTTTTAAGCCCCTTGCTTTTATGGCACCGCTAAATTTCATTGGGGCTCTTACAAATCCCTTTTCACTGGCTTTCAGGCTTTTTGGAAATATCGTTGGCGGTATGGTTATAATGAGCCTTGTTTATACTGCGGTACCAATCTTTATACCGGTGCCACTGCATTTTTATTTCGATATGTTTTCCGGTATCCTGCAGACCTTCATATTCATTATGTTAACCCTGACATTTATATCTATGGCTGCCGATTAAATACGCTATATTAAGAGAAGGGAGAAAGGAAAATGCCTGCAATAGATGGGAAGGCTTTGGTCTTGGCTTTTTCCGCTCTTGGAGCGGGTATTGCCATGATAGGGGCTTTGGGGACCGGCATCGGTCAAGGTATTGCTGCCGGAAGGGCATCGGAGGCGGTGGCTAGGCAACCCGATGCCCAGGGGGATATTATCAGGACTCTGCTTTTAGGCGACGCAGTTGCGGAAACCAGTGCAATATATTCACTTATTGTTGCATTGATACTTATATTTGCAAATCCGCTAGTGCGACTTTTGTAACTACATTTGCAGCAAAGAAGGATAGATACCATGCTCGTCAATCCTTATACCTTTGTAATTCAACTTATTAATGTAGCGATTCTGTTTTATTTTTTAAAGCGATTTTTATTTAAGCCCCTGAACAGTTTCCTTGAAAAGCGCCGAGAAAGTATTAAAGAACAGTATAAAGAAGCTGAAAGGCAAAAGCTCGAGTCACAAAGACTTTACGAGGATTACAAAAGGCGGATTGAAGAATCTCAAGAGGAAATTCGTTTAATGATAAAAGGAGCGGAAAAAGAAGCTGCAAAAACGCGCCGAAATATATTGGAACAAGCTCGACAGGAGGCGGAAGAATTCATGGCAAAGGCTCGAGAGGAAATAGAAAGACAGAAAAACAAAGCCTCTCGGGAACTGATGGAACAATCCATGGATTTTTCTTTAGTGCTTGCATCCAAGGTCCTTGAACAGACAATTTCAAAGGAAGAGCATCATGAAATAATAAGACAAATAATGGATAGAATGGGTGAGAGCAAGTGGGTGCAGTAGAAGCTTTTGCGGTCGCTCTTTTTTCCGTAGCCAGGGAAAGGGATAAAATTGAAGAAATAATGTATGAATTTCAAGAGGTATGCCATCTGATAGATATAATCAGAGACTTCGGTGCTTTTTTAAATCATCCGTTAATTCCCGCTTATGTGAAGAAAAATGTTATAAAATCTACCCTTTCTCAAAAATTAAGTCAAGAACTGCTAAATCTTATATTTTTATCGATTGACAAAAACATACAGAATTCATTGAAGGAAATACTTGGAGCATACTCGAATCTTTACCGTAAATTTAAAAATCAAAGGTACGCCAAGGTTTATACTGCTGTCAAGTTATATGATGATGAAAAGGCGGTTTTAAAGAATAAACTGGATACCATGTTCGATACCAATATGGTGATTGAAAACATCGAAGATGAGACCATATTGGGCGGGTTGATTATTAGGACGGGGTTTGAAGTAATAGACGGCAGTCTTCGGACCGATCTTAATAAAATAAAATCTTCCGTACTGCAAGGGGAATATTATGATTCTAGCAACTGACGAAATCGTCTCTGTAATCCAGGATAAAATTCGAGATTACGAGAAATATCTAGAAGTAAATGAAATAGGATATGTAATAAGTGTAGGTGATGGGGTTGCTCGAATCTACGGGGCACACCGCGCCATGGCCGGAGAACTGCTGGATTTTAAAAAGGGCATCCACGGCATGGCTTTGAACCTAGAGGCGGACTCAATTGGGTGCGTGCTATTAGGACCGGATACCGAGATAAAAGAAGGTGATGAAGTATATCTTACCGGAAGGGTTGTAGAAGTACCTGTAGGAGAGAATCTCCTAGGCCGGATTGTGAATGCCCTTGGCAAGCCTTTGGACGGCCAGGGTCCTATTGAGGCTTCAAAGAAACGCCCTATCGAGTATCCGGCACCGGGAATTGTTGAGCGAAAACCGGTAAAAACACCGCTCATGACTGGGATAAAAGCCATTGATGCCATGGTTCCCATAGGCAGGGGTCAGCGGGAGCTAATTATTGGTGACCGCCAGATAGGAAAGACAGCTATAGCTTTGGATACTATCATAAACCAGAAAGGCAAGAATATTTTTTGCATATATGTAGCTATAGGCCAAAAGAGTTCTAATGTGGCTCGGCTGGTAGAAACATTAAGGGAAAATGAGGCACTTGATTATACCATAATAGTCAGTGCAAATGCCAGCGAACTGGCACCGCTGCAGTATATTGCACCTTACGCCGGATGTGCTATGGCTGAGGAATTTATGTACAGCGGAAAGGATGTGTTAATAATTTATGACGACCTTTCCAAACATGCTGTGGCATATCGAGCTATGTCTTTGTTGCTTCGTCGCCCGCCGGGTCGAGAAGCCTTTCCCGGGGACATTTTTTATCTGCATTCAAGGCTTCTGGAAAGGGCTGCATGCTTAAACAAGAAACTTGGGGGAGGTTCTATGACGGCTTTACCCATTGTAGAGACACTGGCCGGAGATGTATCGGCTTACATTCCTACCAATGTCATTTCTATCACTGATGGACAAATATATCTGGAATCAGAACTGTTCCACGCCGGTATACGGCCGGCAATAAACTCCGGGTTATCTGTGTCACGGGTAGGTGGCGCTGCTCAGTTTAAGGTCATGAAACAGGTTGCCGGCCGAATTAGATTGGAACTTACTCAATACCGCGAACTCGAAGCCTTTGCCCGTTTTGGGCAAGAATTGGACAAAGAGACTAAGCAGAGACTTATCCGGGGAGAACGCATAGTGGAAATTTTAAAACAGACCCAGTTTGAACCCATGAACTTTGCTGCCCAAATACTTTCACTGTTTGCCGTGACCTTCGGGTTTTTAGACGATATAGATCTTCAGGATTTAAGGAGATTTGAGCGAAAACTTCATCAGTATATAAATTCAGTCCATGAAGATTTACTTAGAGAAATTGAAGCAAAAAAATCCCTGGACAATGCATTGGAAGATAAAATGCGTGCGGTTATATCGCAATTTAAGAAAAAGTTTATTTCAAATTAGACTTGCATAAGAATAGTGGCTATCAGGTAATACCAGAGAGCGAATTTATGTTTTTTGTTATGGTTACGAGATTTCAAAAAAGCCATTAAAAAGCAGCCAACGCTGTTTCGCTAGGGAACCTTAGGTTTCCTCCGACGACTGCTTCAGAGTTTCCACCTGAAGGAAGCGGGGAATTCTTCCCCTGCACCCTTTTTTAAGCTATTGCAGAAACCGAGTCTTAAAACCATAGAAAAACATATCTTAACAAGGTATTATTTGACTGCCGATATGAGCAACTTTTGACTTTAAACCTTGAGGTGATATATTTGGCGGCCTTAAAAGACATAAAGACACGGATGCAGGGCATTGAAGACCTAAAAAAAATTACCGGTACAATGTATATGGTGTCATCTATAAGGTTTAAATCGATACAAAATGAAGTTAAACATATAGATGGTTTATTGGAAAAACTGAGAAATATCATGAGCAAAATACCCTTTGAGCCTAAAAATATCACAGGACCGCCGCTTTTTATAGTAATGGGTTCAGACAGGGGCTTGGCAGGAGGGTATAATGCAAACCTATTGGACAAGGTTTATGAAAAATTGATGGAGTATAAGGACCCGAAGATTATATCCCTGGGACGAAAAATAGAAAAGTTTTTCGCTGAAAAAGGCCTTAAAATAATAAAAAGATACACAGATATTGACAGAAATCTATCTTTAGACATGCTAAATGAAATAATTCGTCAAGCTATTAATGCTTATGAAAGCGGCTCGGAAATATATGTGGCATATACGCACTTTGCCGGTGCTCTCCGCCTCAAACCCAAGACGGTGAAGCTTTTACCTCCTTCCTTAGCTGAGAGCAGTCTAAACAGCACATATATATTTGAACCTTCACCGGAAGAGCTGTTAGAGCTGATAACAAAATTCTACCTGAAAATGAGTATTGAAAGCTTTTTTCTCCACTCTTATGTCAGTGAACAGGCGGCCAGAATGGTAGCTATGGAAAGCGCAAGTGATAATGCCGATGAACTTTTGGAAGACTTAGGCACCCAGTATCATCGGCGGAGAAAAGATATCATTACCGGAGAAATTGCTGAAATAGTAAGTGGTGCGGAAGGTATCATTCATTAATTAGGAAGTGAAAATATGGAAGAAGACTCGAACTTATTAAATAAAACCCAAAAGGTCGGGGAAGTGGTGTCAATAGTCGGTCCTGTTGTTGATGTGAGTT
>DUNY01000448.1 GCA_012839145.1 Thermoanaerobacterales bacterium | reverse complement strand
CGTGATGACAACCCAATGATATCTTATGTTCTGCATTTTCCTGACAACTGGGATATTGAATACAGTGTATTTACCAACGAAAAAGGGGAAAAGGTGGCAGAACTGTTTCCTCCCATAATGATGACAGAGGGTCAAAGCTTGCTGGACAATTGGGAGGCAAGCAGTGAATGTGAATTGATATCAAAGGAAGATATAAAGGTGGGGAATTTGACAGGAGTTAGGATAGTGCTTAAAGCATATCCTTACGGGGGAGATATAGACCAGTGGTATCCTCATACATACTACCTGACTGACGGCAAAAGAGTCTTTGCCATGAATTTTTATGCACTAGAGCTTAATGCTGAAAATCAAAAAATGTATGACGGAATTATAGAGAGTTTCACGTTTTTGAACTAAAAGCCGATTACAAAATGAAAGCGGAGCACACGCTCCGCATTTTTGTTTATATATACCTATATTATTCAGCAACTTGGAATAACATATCACTCACATTTAGTAGTATTGTAGCAAATGAATGCAAATCAAGTTTCCTCGAAAGAAGGAGTTTTTTGGCAAACGTTGAATATATATAGAAGATAAAAATCGCAATATTTGGCATAATCATGCAGTTGTGATTTCGACATATTAGTTTTGGAGGTAATTAAATGCGGATAAAACTGAAATTTTACAGTGAAGGTCCTTTGGTTATACCTGTTCAATACAATCATGCCGTGCAAAGCTTGATTTACAATAATATCTCTGAAGAATTGGCAGAATTTTTACATGAATGGGGTTTTGTATTAAACGGGCAACGTTTTAAATTATTTACCTTCTCCCGCCTTGAAGGCCGTTTTAGAATGAGAAAAGATCGCAAAATAGAATTCACGTCTCCTGTTGAGCTTACGGTGGCATCACCCATTGAAAGATTCTTGCAGGAACTTTCCGAAGGTATGCTGCGAAGACATGCCTTTAATTTGCTTAGGCAGAGGATATATTTAGAGAGTGTAAGTGTGTGTTCACCCTTTAGAATCGATGGCGAGGAAGAAGAGATAAAAATAAAAATGCTTTCACCGGTAATGGCATACGAAACTGAAAGACACAGCGGCAAAACTATATATTATTCACCATGGGATGATATTTTTTCAGACCTACTTCGAATTAATTTGGAGAAAAAATATCTGCTGCTTACCGGAAAAGAGCTACAAAACAGCGACTTTGAAATCATACCCATAGGTCCTCGAGATAAGCGATATCGTAAAATCCTCAATTACAAAAACACAGTAATAAAAGGATGGCTTGGAATTTACAAACTCCGAGGTGAGAAAAGGCTAATTGAAACTGCTTATGATACAGGGTTAGGTCCCAAAAACCCCCAAGGGTTCGGGTGTTTTGAAATAATGGGTAGGTGAGATAGCAAGACGAAAATCATATTTCAAAAAGAAGGGAGTGAGAATATGCTTACAGCAATAAAAGAATTAGGCGAACTAATAATTGAAAGGGAAAGAAGGGATTTACTGGACATCCTAGTTGAGGACCCTAATATTAATGGAACCTACACGAAGGTTATAACCATAATGTTTGCTCAAAAAAACGGAGAAATCGATTTTTTGGGTGTTGAACAGGAGCAGTATGACAATTCCAAAAAAATGAAGTATCTTTACAAAAGCGGTGCCGCGAATAGTTCAGACCTTTCACCGACTGCAAAACTTAGTGGCAAACCAGAAGGGACCTTCGACCGTAAAATCCTTGGTTGGTTCAGGATACTTGACAATAAAAAAGTAGAATTATCCGAAACTGAAAGGTTGTTTTTGGAATCTATTCGTGACCAATTGGATAGTGATAGCGACCATATTAAAGAAAAAATTGTAACAATTAGGGAAGAAACACCTAGAAAAGAAGGCATTTTGGTTACAATTAAAATTATTGATGATGACAGAGCTCTTTATGTAGGGGACTTTCCGGTTTTCAGAACATTGCTGATTTTTCAAGTCAATGAAAAAGACAGCAAATTAATGAAAAAAGATAAAGTCTGCTCTATTTGTGGAGAAAAAAAAGAAAGCGTAATGGGCAAAATGGATACTTATGCTTTCTATACCCTAGACAAACCGGGATTTATTACCGGAGGATTTGATGAAAAAAAAGCATGGCGCAATTTTCCCGTTTGTCCGGAATGCAAACTATCCCTTGAAGAAGGAAAGAAGTTTTTAGAAAGCAATTTGGCTTTTAGATTCTGTGGGATTCGATATAATCTCATTCCAAAATTTATCGTCGGAACAAAAGGTGTTTCTGAAGAAATAATAGATATTTTTACAAGCACCTCTAAATTGGTATCTCTGAAAAAGAAGTCAATGGAACGTATAACGAATGATGAAGAAGATATCCTCGATGTGTTAAAAGAGGAAAAGGATGTGCTGACTTTTAACTTTTTATTTATCCAGAAAATGCAGGCAGCCGAAAGAATACTTTTACTTATTGAAGATGTCTTTCCATCCCGGCTTCGTAGAATATTTGACGCAAAACACTCAGTAGATGCTATGTTCAACCAGAATTTCACTTTTGGTTCTATAAGGAACTTTTTTGCAAAATCGGATGCCAACAAAAGAAACTACGATCTTGACGGTTATTTTCTGGATATAGTTGACAGAATCTTTAAAGATCGTCCCATAAGTAATTCCTTTGTTCTTTCCTTTATCATGAAAAAAATAAGAGATGAATTTATCAAGGACGGTTATTTCTATCATACTGTAAAAGATGGATTACTGGTCATATCCTTTCTCGGGGATTTGAATTTAATAAAAATGGAGGTGAAAACCATGGAGCAAAGGGCATTTGATGATCTGTTCAAAAAATACGGTCCCATGTTTGAAACACCGTTAAAGCGAGGCTTATTTCTCATGGGTTCTTTGACGGAACTGCTGCTCAGGAAACAATATAAAGAACGGAGCGCAAAACCCTTTTTAAAGAACTTGAAAAGCCTCAAGATGACTGAAAGAGACTTTAAGGGGCTGTTGCCTAAGGTTCAAAACAAGCTGGAAGAGTATGATTCCTTTGATAAGGGGAAACGAGAATTAGCTGCTGAAGTTGCCAATTATCTTCTTTTGGCTGGAGATGATTGGTATATGTCGGTGGACGAACTCAACTTTTATTTTGCTGCAGGTATGAATTTGACTAATGAAGTGACAAAAGTAATATATCCGGATAAAACTATACCTGAAGAAGCTGTTCAGGAATAATGATTGGAGGTAAATAAAAAATGACAATTGTAAAAAACCGTTCGGAAATATTGTTTCTTTATGACATCACTGATGCCAACCCCAATGGAGATCCTGTAGATGAAAATAAACCTCGGGTTGACGAAGAAACAGGTGTAAATATAGTAACCGATGTTAGATTAAAGAGAACTATACGGGATTACCTATATGATTATAAAAATCAGGATGTCTTTATATTGGAACTCAGGGACGGTAACGGTAATCTAAAATCGAAAGAAGATAGGCTTAAAGATTTTAAAGACAATGAAGATCTTTTAAAAAAGTGCATAGATGTTCGGCTTTTCGGTGCGACAACTGCTGTAAAGGGTAAAACCATGACTTTAACGGGACCGGTTCAGTTTAAATATGGCAGATCCCTTCATCGGGTAGACATGACCTATGTAAAGGGAACCACTGTTATGCCATCTGGGCAGGATAAGAAACAAGGAACTTTTACCGAAAGGTACATACTGCCATATTCGCTGATAGCCTTCTACGGCATAGTCAATGAAAATGCCGCTACAAGGCAGAAAATAGAATTAACAGAGGAAGATGTATTGCTGATGTTAGAAGGAATGTGGAATGGCACTAAAAACCTAATGTCCACTTCCAAAACCGGTCAGATGCCCAGATTACTTTTACAAGTTGTATTCAAAGAGGAGAACTTCCATATTGGTGAATTGGACAAGAGAATTAAATTTATAACTGATAAGAATGAAGAGGAAATTAGAGATATTCAAGATGGCAAACTTGAAATATCAGAATTGGTGGAAGCACTAAAGATATACAAAGAATCCGTTGAGACGGTCAACTTCAAAGTGGACGAGCGATTAATTTTGGCAGTGGATGGTAAGGCGACATCATTAAAAGATGCATTAAGTGGTTTTGATATACAAGAGCTTTTATCTTAGAGGGGTATGAGAATGAAAACTCTAGTTTTTGACATATATGGGGATTTAGGACATTTTAAAAAATTTTATACCACTTCATCCCCTCTCACCTTTTCTTTTCCCCCGCCGCCAACCGTGAGGGGGATGCTGGGGGCAATAATCGGTGCGAGTAAAGATAACTATCTTGAAGTTTTTTCACACGAAAAGTGTAAGTTAGCCATAAGAATTCTTTCGCCCATAAGCAAAATACGCATGGGTTTGAATCATATAAATACCAAAGGAAACTATTGGATTCCTATAAAAAAAGGCACCCATGAAGCCAGGACACAAATACGGACAGAATTTGTGAAAAATCCTGCTTACAGAATATATATCAGTCATAATGATAACAAAGTTTTCGATAAGCTTGTTGAAAATATAATGGCTCATAAGACGGTCTTCACTTTGTCGTTAGGTCTCAGTGAACTCCTAGCGGATTTCAGGTTTATCTCAGTGAAGGAATTTATCAGAAGAGAAAAGGGTCAAGTAGAAATTACGACGGTAATTCCTATGAATATGATTGAAGATTATGGTGTCAATTTTGAACAGGGTAAAAAATACTTTAAAGAAAAAATTGCGGTTGAAATGACTGAGGAAAGAGTAGTAGAGAGGTATGAAGATGTACTTTTCGAGGTGCAGGGCAAACCCATTCAAGCCTCTATCGATTACTGTTGGGAGGATGAAAACGGTGAATGCATCATCTTCTTCTAATCTCTACTCTCATCCAGACAAATTGCTGGAAGACCACCTGATAAATGTTGCAGATATCGCCTGCCAAAATGTTATAACAGGCTCGGTTACAAATATTGGCCAATATGACAAATCCACTCTGATACGGCTTATAAAGGTCTGTGGCCTATGTCATGATATAGGCAAGGCCACGGGCTTTTTTCAAAGATACCTATTTGCCTCCGAACAAGAAAAGAAAAAACTGAAAGGCATGAGTGAGACTCGACATGGCTTACTGTCCGCTGTTGTAGGCTTTTATACGGCCAAAGCGGAATTTTCCGCAGAAGAAAACTTAAAAAATCATGAGAAGGATTTTTTGTCCTTCATCGCTTTCTGGGCCATAAAAAAACATCATGGGAACTTGGAGGATATTATAGACGAAGCTAGAGTGACGGACAGAGACAGAGTAATTCTTTTAGATCAAATTCAAAGTATTGATGAAAATAGCCTTTCGGTGCTGAATGAAAAGCTGAAAAAAGCAGGGCTGAAACAGGATATAACAAAAAGTTCAATGCTGGAATGGGTGAAACTAATACAGGATAATCTAAAACCGTTAAGGCGTCGTTTTAGAAGACTGGAACGGGACAAAAACGTTCAACCTTATATGTTAATGAATTACACCTTTTCTCTTTTAATTGATGCTGATAAAAGTGAAGTTGTTTTGAATAAATTACCGGAACGGCCGTCCTTAAAGATAGATTACACTGTAGTTGACGAATACAAAGCTACTCTTGATATTAGAAAATCATATATTAACGATTTGAGAGAAAAAGGTTATAAGGAAGTGTTGGATCATGAGCTTGATTTGGATGAAAGGATATACTCCATAAACCTTCCGACAGGACTGGGCAAGACATTTACTTCTCTTGCATTTTCTTTAAAACTCCGAAATAAAATCAAGACCAAAAAGGACAATACACTTCGCATAATCTATTCCCTTCCTTTTTTAAGTATAATCGAACAAAATGCGGACCAATTTGAAAAGGTTCTAAAGGCAGGTGGCTTTAATGTCGATACAAATTTACTGTTAAAGCACCATCACCTTTCCGAAGTATACTACAAAAAGGATGAAAACGAATTTGAACCTGATGAGGCCAAAATATTAATCGAGGGCTGGAACTCGGAAATAATTGTTACCACCTTTGTTCAACTCTTTCATACCCTGCTGTCAAACAGAAACAAGACCTTACGGAAGTTTCATAGATTATCGGGCAGTATCATAATTCTGGATGAAGTTCAGTCAATACCTTTTAAATATTGGCTATTGGTGAAAGAAGTACTAAAACAACTAGTAAAAGAGCTGGATTCATATGTAGTTTTCGTTACCGCTACTGAACCTTTGATATTTGAAAGGCATGAAGTCAAATCTTTGGTCGACAGGGAAAAATACTTTAGCTCATTGGATCGAGTTGTTATTAAACCACAGCATCAAAAACCTGTAACAGTGGAAGAACTGGCAGAAAATGTGGAATTTCAACCCGATAAAAACTATCTGTTTATATTAAACACAATTAAATCCGCCAAAGTTCTTTATAAACTGCTGAAAACCAAAGTTAAAGATATAGAATTTCTCTCTACTCATGTAGTGCCTAAAGAGCGATTGAATAGAATCCACAAAATGAAGAACGGGAAGGTAAAGGTGGCGGTAACCACCCAATTGGTAGAGGCGGGAGTGGACATTGACTTTGATGTGGTATATAGAGATTTGGCTCCCTTAGATTCAGTCAATCAAGCAGCAGGCCGGTGTAATAGAAATGGTAAAAAACAAGGGGAAGTAATAGTCGTATCTTTAAAAGATGATAATAAACGTTATTCCTCTTACATATATGATGATGTGCTTTTGGACATAACAGGAAGAATCCTTGAAAAGAGTGCATGCATAAGAGAAAAGGATTTTTTAAATATAATCGACAATTACTATAAAACAATGCAAGAAAAAATGACCGGCGATAGATCTAGAGAACTACTTTCGGCACTGTATAAAATGAAATACGACAGTGCAGATGAAACAATCTGTATAAATGATTTTAGGATTATTCAAGAAACATATCCAAAGATAGATGTTTTTATAGAGATTGACGATGATGCTCGTAAAGTCTGGGAAGAATATATCGCCATTAAAGAAATAAAAAATTTATTTGAACGAAGGCTTGAATTTAGCCGGATAAAAGCTGATTTTTACAAACATACCGTAGCAGTGCCGGCTACTGTTGACAATCTTCCTCCGGAGGTTGCCGGTTTTAGATATGTAAAT
>DUNY01000479.1 GCA_012839145.1 Thermoanaerobacterales bacterium | reverse complement strand
TGCGGCCATGAGTGTTTTGACAAGACATGTAAACTCTAAATTGTATGTAGTGGATGTTGGTGTTGCTTCAGATCTACCCGACGTGCCAAATATTATCAAAAAGAAAGTAGCTTATGGAACAAAAAACATGGCAGAAGGACCCGCTATGACTCTAGAACAAGCTGTACAAGCTATAGAAGTGGGAATTGAAATTACCGAAATGGCAATAAAGAAAGGTGCCGGCATTATAGCAATCGGTGAAATGGGAATTGGTAATACTTCTCCAAGTACGGCCATTATTGCTACCTACAGCAAGCTTCCGGTTAAAGATGTGGTTGGTCGCGGTACAGGTGTCGATAATGATAGACTGAGAATCAAAATAGCTGCTATTGAAAAGGCTTTAGAAATAAATATGCCTGACCCTAGCAGACCCTTGGAAGTTTTAGCCAAAATTGGTGGTTTAGAAATTGCCGGCCTTACAGGAGTTATATTGGCATGTTCTGCAAATCGAATACCGGTTATTATTGACGGCTTTATTTCCGGAGCTGCCGCAGTCATAGCCAGTGAAATGGCACCATTGGCAAAAAACTATATGCTAGGCTCCCACCTTTCTGAGGAGCCAGGTCATAAGGTAATGCTGGACTTTTTAGACGTCAAACCAATGCTGATCATGAACATGCGGTTAGGTGAAGGCACTGGTGCAGCTCTTGCTATGAATCTGGTAGATGCCAGCCTAAAAATATTAAAGGAAATGGCCACATTCAGTGAAGCCGGTGTATCCTCTGAACTATAAGTAAAACATCTATTGATAAGAAGAAGTCTCAGATTGATTACATGTATGCTCAAAGCTATAACAAACAATCCCTTTGCCAAGTTTTTTTGAGGGATTGTTTGTTGTTTTCTGTATAACTTTATTTTTTAACTACTTAAAGGATGTTTTGTGCAAAATTAAATTGATTGTAAAGATTCGAGAGTTTTACCAAAAACAATTGCCATAAGACCGTTATGTTAAAAAAGGCCGAAGTTTCTGTCATAGAAAAGTATTAAATTTTTATGTTACCCACTGAACTCAAAAACACCAAAATATTATTATTGGCACTTCGTATTTTACTAAAAGTTCCACAATTCCTTCATTCCAAAAGATATTCGCCGTCATTAGTGTCTTCCTTTATTGCCTCATCAACACCTAATGCTCTAGCCAAGAATATGATCCATTTAAATCTATATTAATAATAAAATAGGATAAACTAATTTGGGTGATTGTTCATGAATGTATTTGTACCTAAAAGGGCTTTATTTGAAAAGGAAGCATTGGATTATCCTATAGGAAAACATATCTTTGACAAGATGCAAGAATTAGGGGTTGATACGTCTTTCATCGGTTCACACAACCGCGTTACCGGCATACCGGGAAAAACCCCTCAAGAGGCTTATTTTGAAGGCAAAAGGACTTTGGTCGTAGGTCTGAGAAGAACCCTTGATTTTCAAACTTGCAAGCCTTCAGCTCACTATCAGCTGCCGCTTGTGACCAGCTGTATCGGCGAATGTGAATATTGTTATCTTAATACAACATTGGGCAAAAAGCCTTACATCAGGGTTTATGTAAATATCGACGAAATCCTGGCCCGAGCCAAAGAGTATATTAATAAAAGGAAGCCTGATATCACAATCTTTGAAGGTTCTGCCACATCGGACCCCTTGCCGGTGGAGCCATATACCGGTTTGTTAAGAGAGTCCATAGAGTTTTTCGGCACTGAAAAGCTTAGCCTTTTTCGCTTTGTAACCAAGTTTACTAATGTTGATTCTCTACTTGATATAAATCACAATAGTAGAACTACTTTTCGATTCAGTATAAATGCCGACAGTGTTATTCGTAGATTTGAACATAGGACACCCCCTTTATATGAGCGAATAACTGCAGCTGTAAAAGTGGCATCAGCCGGTTTCCCGCTGGGCTTTATAATTGGGCCAATTTTTCATTATCCCCAATGGGAAAGAGAATATGGGCAAATGGTTGAAAGTCTCGCGGAAAAGCTTTTCGATAAACTAAAAACCCCACCGGCTTTTGAGCTGATTACTCATAGGTTTACTGAAAGAGCCAAAAGAAACATATTGAAAGTGTTTCCAAAAACACAACTTCCACTTGATGAAGGGGAAAGAAAGTTCAAATACGGTCAATTTGGCTATGGAAAATATATTTACCCAAAAGATAAAATGACGGAAATGAAAACTTTTTTCGAAGAAAAAATCCGGGAGAATTTCCCGGATTCAGATATTTTATATTTTGTGTAAACCTTTATTTTCCTCATTTATTGTTATATAATTTACGTTAATGAATTGAGCTTATGGGGAGGAAAGCCTATGTTTTTCTTCGGCATTTTTGGAATTCAACAAAAAGACCGCTCTATAAAGGAATTTGACAATATTATTTGCCCGGATTGTGGAAGGCTCACCCGTGCTGAGCTTCGTGAATCATATACATATTTTCATTTCTTTTTTATTCCACTAATTAAATGGAACAGACAATGTTTTCTTCAACTCAGATGTTGTGGCAGTTTATACATGGTGGATTCCGACTATGTAGACGAACTTAAGCGTAGTGAAAATGTGGATTTCGACCGGCTTCGTAAAATGCAAATCCCAAGCAATGTTTGTCCAAACTGCGGGAGCTTTTTAAACCCTAATTTTTTTTATTGCCCCTTTTGTGGTCAAAAACGTTCTTAAATACTTAGGTTGTTCAATAGATCCTGCATAGAATAATAACCCGGTTTTTGCTCCGCAATAAATCTTATGACTTTTACCGCACCTGCAGCCAATACTTTTCTTGACGTTAAGTTGTGAGAAATTTGTATGGTTTCATCTTCACCTATAAATAAAACTGTGTGTTCTCCTATTAAATTACCGCCACGAATAGAATGAATGCCAATTTCATTTGTATCACGTTTTTTTCTAACATCAGACCTGTTATATATATAATCAACTTGTTGCCGAACTTCTTTAACGCTATCTGCAATCATTAGGGCTGTACCGCTGGGTGCATCGATTTTCTGATTGTGGTGTTTTTCCACAATCTCGATGTCATAGTCGGTCAAAATTCCTGCTGCTTCCTTGGCTAATTTTAAAAGCAAAGAAACTCCCAGACACATATTATGTGAAACAAATACAGGTATAGTTTTTGAAGCACTATAAAGCATTCTTTTATGCTCTTCTTCTAGACCTGTGGTGCCCACTGCTAATGCAACACCTTTAGATACAGTGTATTCAGTGAGCTCTTTTATTATGGAAGGGTTTGAAAAGTCTATGATCACATCAGTGGTTTCCGGGATTTTATTTAAGTCATTGTAAATTGTTAAATCTCCTTCCTTAAAAGCTATATCAAAGCCTGCTATTGCTTTCATATCCTCTTGAGTTTTTATCATTTCTGTTACGGCTTTTCCCATTTTACCACAAGCTCCGCTTACAACAACTCTTATCATGGTTTGTTACCTCCAAATCTATTATAATGATTAACGGGTATATATTATGTAATATTATCATTTAGTGCTAAGTTATTCAATAAGATATTTTTTATTGTTTTAGAAGGAATTGCCGATTTTTTGTCGAATATATTATTAGCAAATATAACTATTATCATCATAAGGAGGGTTTTGTATGGAACTAAAAGGTTCTAAAACAGAAAAAAATTTGCTTGAAGCTTTCGCCGGCGAAGCTATGGCCCGCTGTAAATACGATTATTTTGCTTCAATAGCAAAAAAAGAAGGCTATGAACAAATAATGGGGGTTTTTCAGGAAACCGCCTATAACGAAAAAGAACATGCAAAAATGTGGGCTAAGTTTTTAGGGTTGATTGGTGACACCGAAAAGAATCTTGAAGAAGCTGCAAAGGGCGAGAACTATGAATGGTCAGAGATGTACAAAGAATTTGCCGCAACAGCTAGAGAAGAGGGTTTTGATAAAATTGCAGACTATTTTGATAGAGTTGCTGAGGTTGAGGCAGAGCATGAACAAAGATATCTCAAGCTCCTTTCCCGTTTAAGGGAAGGATCGGTTTTCAAGCGCCCAGAACCTATTAAATGGCGCTGCAGAAACTGTGGTTATATCCATGAAGGTACAGAGCCACCGGAAATATGTCCTGCATGCGATCACCCAAGAGCGTTTTATGAAGAAGCAGCATTTAATTATTGATGCATAAGGGAATATCGCAAAATTGAAGATCTAAAAAACACCTGAATCATTTGATTTGGGTGTTTTTTTATCTTGAGATCAACTTTGATGATTCTCCGATAGCTCAAATAAATTTAGAATATTTGGGAAATCCCTAAAATATTCTAAATGGTAAGCTTAAAAATCACCTAAAAACTTGAATTCAGGTGCTTT
>DUNY01000218.1 GCA_012839145.1 Thermoanaerobacterales bacterium | reverse complement strand
GTCAATTCTTTTTTTGCCTTTTCATATTCCTGGCGTAAGTTTTCACCCATTTTATAAAATTCTTCCCTACTCTGATCCACCTTCTGTATTGTTCTGCCAAGAAGTCTGTCCAGATCGCCGATGCTTATCAAAGTTCTTCACCCTTCGCATTGATATCTGTGTTAAACTGTTTGGTCAAAGAAAGTAGTTTATCAACATTGCGGGAAATCTGCCTTGCATTGGTGTTAATTTCCTTCAAATCTATATTAATATTGCTGGATTTATCTGAATTTATTCCCTGGTCTAACCCGGCTTTAACCGAACACTGATCTATAATATTTGATGCATTTGCCATCTCACTTACACCGGAACGTATCAGTTCAAATAAGATACCGATGCGGTCACTCATTATATTGAAAGCATATGCCAAATTTCCGATTTCATCGGCAGTCCTGATTTTTAATCGGCCGGTAAAATCGCCCAAGGCTATTTTTTCAGTAACCCCAATTATTTCTTTTATGGGTTTTCCTACAGCCCTGATTATTATCAAACGGGTTACAATAAGGCCGGCAAATATGGCCAGTAAAAAATACTTCAGCAAATCATATCCCAGTTGCCTAAGATGCTGCTCCATTGGTCCAAGGTCTTGTACCATGTACAGATAACCTATTTTTTGACCCCATTCGTCTTCTATAGGTGCGATAAAAGCAAAACCGCTACCTTCATCATTGCCTTCCAGCAATTGCATCGTAGGTTTCTCAATTTTTTCTCCGTCAGATATTGGGCCGGTGTCTATGACCTGACCCACTACCTGGGGACCAACATGAGCAATGACTAGGCTTTTAGCGTTTACAATGGTTGCCTGTCTGATGAAAGTATCTTCGGTAATGGATTTTAGAATTTTATTAAGTGATTTGTAATCACCTGTTTGCATTTGCCTTGAAGCAAAGGCCCTGACAGTATTCAACATGGTCCACCCATGGTTTTTGACACTGTCATAGTAAGTTTTTGCATCTCTCATATATATGGAAGACCCCACCGCAGCCATTAAAAGAATTATGAGCAGTGTTATTACTAAGCTGATTCGAAACGTCAGGGAAAAGCTACCTTTTTTTGTTATTAAATTACGCATTTTGTCACCTCTCCCCAATTATTTCAAGTTTATTGCCTATCTCAATGGCAGTTCTTCTACAGCGTCCCGCCGGTAACTCCAGAACCTTTTGGGCATTTTTGATCAGCGGGCTTAAGCGATAGGGCACTATAGAGTGCAATATATAAATCACCCGATTTTCCCCATCAAGAAAAACCGCATCAATGGGATATCTCATGAAAAACGTATGAATGCTTGAACAAGGTTTTAGCAATAGTGCACTGCCTTCGGGGAATGAATCGGTTCCCAGCAATCCTTTCAGCCTGCTCCAAAAGCTTACGGCAACTCGCAAATGTTCGGTTATAACTGTGTTATTCTCTACATTGAGTACTTTCAAAAGTTTCACCGCCTATTTGGCAAATAACTTCATTATCTGTAAGAAAGCCGGTCCCAGTAAAACAACAAATAAAGTGGGGAAAATGCAAAACACCAATGGGAAAAGCATTTTTATGGGTGCCTTCATTGCCATTTCTTCTATCCTTTGGCGCCGCTTGGTTCTGACATCTTTTGCCTGCAGGCGAAGGACATTGCCTATACTCACACCCAATTGGTCAGCTAGAATCAGTGAGCCTACAAAGTTGGAAAAATCATCAACACCAATTCTATCCGCCATTTCTCTTAAAGCTTCCCTACGAAGTTTGCCAAGTTTTATTTCCTGCAAGAGCAGCAAGAATTCATCTGCCAATATACCTTTAAACTTCTCCACCACTTTCATAAGGGCTCCGTCAAATCCTAACCCGGCTTCTACACTGACTGTCAAGAAATCCAGAACATCGGGAAGTTGTTTTTCAATTTCTTCCTTTCGCCGGTTTATATTGGATGTGACTATGAAGTCAGGTAAGAGCCAGCCTATTACAAGCCCCAGCACTCCTAACACCAGGTTTTGAATACTTGACTTTCCCAGCAAGGAAAAAATATACCAAAGCACCAGACCCGTTATACCTGCAAGCAAATATTTAATCACTATGAATTCCCTGGGTGCCAGATTCCCCGGATTTCCGGCTCTGACCAGCTTTTTAGATATGGTCTCCTCCTGGACGACAGGTAAGGCCTTTGTCATTATGAACGACATCTGCGATAAAAGTGGTTTTATAGCTCGTTGATAGAGGGGTGCCGAAAGTTCTTGCTGTCTTATGGGCACAGGTTTTTCTACCCCTATGACCGCCGTAACCCGTTTTTTCATT
>DUNY01000347.1 GCA_012839145.1 Thermoanaerobacterales bacterium | reverse complement strand
TTCTTGCTTTGAAAGGCTCCCCATATTTGGGTGGGTTGCAGAGTGGTTTCCTATTTCGTGACCTTCTTTGGCAATACGGCGGGTCATGTCCGGATATTTGTCCATCCAAAATTTTACGAGAAAAAAGGTTGTTTTTATGCTATGTTTTTTTAGAGTCTCCAATAATTTCGGCGTAATATCAGAACCCCATGCTGCATCAAAGGATATGGCCACTTTTTTTTCCTGAGTTTCTACCCGGTATATAGGTACCAACCGGTCAGCCCGAGCAAAAACACCTATAGCCTTTGGGAAAAAAGTAGAGTAATTGGAAAACATTACAGCTGCTAATGTTAAAAAACATATCAATTTAGTTATACTTCTTTTACTGAGGTAGACCCATTTAATTTTCTCCACCTCCTCTAAAATTTAAACTGGTTTATTTTATTCAAAAGAAAAGTCCGATATGAATACTGAGCAAAAATATCATTTTGGCGTTGAATATAAGTTAAAGGTTTCGAATAATATTTATTAATAAATCGGGAGGTGTATCTTAATGGTTACCATAAGACAGCGAAAAGGAGTTATTATAGGAATAATATGGAGTTTTGTTGCTTGGGTGCCTTTTTATACCGAATATCTGGGTAGATTTAGAAGTTATATAGGACTACCGGCAGCTCTCGGACTTAATCTGGAACTGGCTCTAAAGCGAGGAGATGCATTTGTTTTCAGTATTCTTTTAGGGGCAGGTATAGGATTTTTTGCAGCAAGTCTTATAGACTTTTTTGCTACCGGTGTGAAGATTATAGGTTTATTCCCTTCTAGGAAGAAAAGACTTCTCCGAAGGGGGTTGTAAACTTGTTTATGTGGAAAACCTTTGTGACAACCTTTACCTTGGTTTTTTTAGCGGAACTGGGAGATAAAACCCAGCTGTCCACAATGCTGCTTGCCGCCCATAATGAATCATATTTCAGTGTCTTTTTAGGAGCTGCCCTTGCCCTTATTTTAAACGCCATTATAGGCGTATATTTGGGCTCAATCGTATCAAAATCACTGCCCCTTTATTATATTCATTTGGGGGGAGGCATAGCTTTCATTGTTATAGGAATTCTGCTTATTACTCAGAAGTTTTAAGCATAAATCTCATATCACCAATACCCATCTTCCCCTATTTTTTGAAATGTCATTTGAAATATTGATAAATGCTAACAATATATTCTTTCAAAAGACCAAAATCCTCATTTGAACTTGTTTTGCTCCTGTTTTTAATCAGACTTTTTTATAAAATTGCTGTTTGCTTGTATCTAAGATACCCTGATTATCACTTATCTGCCTGAACCTCGCTAAAACACTAGAGTGTTTAATCTTCTGCCTAAACCTTCCTCATGTATATACTCCATTGTTTCTTTGCTATAGTTTGCCTGTCTAGTAGGTTTTAGATAAAATGTTCCATTTTTATAAAAATAATTTTACTACACAAGAAATCAAATTGTCTTTATAAATTGCATTTTATACCGTAATCGTGGTAAAAT
>DUNY01000098.1 GCA_012839145.1 Thermoanaerobacterales bacterium | reverse complement strand
TTAGTATCGCATTTGTTGTCATTTCCGAAAGCTCCGATATTTTCATATGCTCCATTGTCCTGACATAGGTATCAAGCCTGTCCTTAAGGGGCTCTGTCCATTTTTTATCTATACCTGCTGTTCCTAGCATCACACCATACATATGCCCAATTGGACCTGCCGTGCAGTCCATATCCTGCCCTGCCATTACCAACATGTTCATAACTTTATCAAAGTCATTACCGGCAAAGTAAATGGCTATAACTTCTGCAGCCATGTTTGGATATGAATGAACCCAATCATATTCCTTATAGCGGTCTTCACAATCCTCCCACGCTTCCTTATAATTCCCGTATTTCTCACAAGCCTTGTAAGCATAGTCTATTACACTGTAAAACTCACAATCCACAGGAATCATACTGATAGCCTTATTAAGAATTACTCTTGCATCACTTTCCACATAGGCCAAAGATACGAGTAAAGCATTAAATATCTCTGCAATAATTCCATTGTTATGATGAGATACGCAACCATCGATCCATGCAAGACGAGCTGCTTCTCTGGGATTTCCTGGGGCTAAAGCTCCGCAAACGGCTGCTCGCATAGGTGCTCCAATCATCTCTCGATATGGATTGGCCAGATAGCCGCTCTGAGGAGGATAAATTCCACTCTTGATATTTCTCAGTGCGACCTCTTCTGCGGTGTAGGCAAACGGAATTAAAGCAACCCATTTATCAGCTATATCATCAGAAGTTATATCATAGCCCTTCTCTTCGAATGCCTTTAATACTGCCAGCTCAAATGTAATATCATCGTTGTAAGTTTCGGGTTGTTTGACATATTCGGTTATGTTTCCAAAAACCTCTCTGATTTTATCAGACTTATAGCCCTCCACTGCTGTTCCGAGAGCCGCACCTGCAATTTCACCCAGCCAGCCCGCATGAACTCTGTCATAAAGCTCTTCCTTAGGAGGAAGCTTGTATTCTGGATATTCGCAGAACTTAACTGCTGACTCATATTCCTCAAAGGATTCATATATTCTGTAGTTCCAGTATGGGTGACCCTCGATTTTCTTTGCTTCATTAAGTATTTTGTATACTCTGGCGCTAATTACGGCTAAGTCGATTAGTCTGTTCTCTTGGATAGCCTTAAACGCATCCGGTATTAGTAGTTCAGCTTCTTTGACATCATAACCCATATTATACATACAGACTATTGCCGCAATCATCTTAGAGTATGGAGCCTTTGATTCCGGCAAAGGCTTTAACCATCCTCCTTTGCCGTTTTCGAGCATTTGTTCTGCTTGTTTTAGAAAAGTACCTTCAAGAAGATCATCCCAACAAATCAAATCATCTTTATCAAATTTTTTCGGTTTAGCATTGCTGAAAATTTCATAAGCCCATTCCCAAGCTCTTTTCATTTTTAACCTCCTAATCATTTTCCCTTTTTAAAACATTAGGTAAAGTTTTAAAAATTTCTATTAAACTAGAACTTTCGGGCAGTATTGTTGTTAAATAAAAAAGTTGCTAACGGTTTATATAAATTGAAGGTATCACCTCCCTAAAAATACGAGTCCACAGTCTTTCTATCAGGCAATGAAGCCTGTGCTCCTTCTTTGCTTATAGTTACACCGGCTACATATGAAGCAAATTTTATAGCTTTTTCAAGACCCATCCCTTCAGAAAGCCCAACAGTTATCCCGGCCACAAAGGAATCACCGGCTGCCGTGGTGTCCACCGGAGCAAAAGGTGGTGCAGGAAAATGTTTTATTCCCTCATTGTTTACCAGCATACAGCCCTTTTCCCCCAAGGTTACAATTACATTTTCTACACCCTTTTTG
>DUNY01000128.1 GCA_012839145.1 Thermoanaerobacterales bacterium | reverse complement strand
CGGAGAGCCCGGTGAAAAAGAGAAAAAAGTGTATGAGGCGGTACTTAAGGCAAATTTAGAGGCTGAAGCTTATATTAAGGAAGGTGTTACCGCCGAGGAAGTGGATAAAAAGGCTAGAGAAGTCATCGAAAAAGCCGGGCTTGGGCAATACTTCATCACTCGAACAGGGCACGGTATCGGTGTAAATGTCCATGAATATCCCAATATAGTCATGGGAAATAAACAGGTTTTGAAAAATGGCATGGCATTTAGCATAGAACCAAGTGTATGTATACCCGGTGATTTCGGGATACGCATAGAAGATATAGTAGTGGTCAATAAAGGTAAAGCGGAGGTGTTAAATAAGTTTCGAAAAGATATGATTATAATTTAAATGTATTATCATAAGAAAGGGGGGTAGTTTTTTTAAAAAATATAACTCAACCTTGAAAATAAATGGAGGGATCTAACATATGCTTAAAAAAGTAATTACATTATTAATGGTAACAATCCTTATCCTAGGTCTTGCCGGTTGCGGTGGGGAACAGCAGGGAGCTGAGGAACCATCCGGTGATGACTGGAAAATCGGGGTTATTACAGGTACAAGCTCTCAGAATGAAGAGGAATTTGTAGCCGGTCGTGAGTTAGTTGAAAAGTATGGTGAAGATAGGGTAATCCACAAAACCTATCCCGATAACTTTACAAAGGAACAGGAAACAACCATTACCCTTGCTATGGATATGGCTTCTGATCCAAGTGTAAAGGCTATAGTTTTTTGTCAGGCAGTGCCTGGAACAGCGGCAGCCTTTGAAATGGTTAGAGAGCAGCGTGATGACATGCTTCTTATTGCAGGGCTTCCACAGGAAGATCCTGCCATCATGAGCGAAATATCCGATATAGTGATAGACACCGACAACTTAAGACGTGGAGAAACTATTATGGAACTGGCCCATGAGATGGGAGCCAAGAAGTTTATACATTATTCTTTCCCAAGACATATGTCTATAGAACTTCTTGCCCAGAGAAGGGATATCTTCAAACAAAAGGCCGATGAACTTGGAATAGAGTTTCTTGAAGTAGCTGCCCCCGATCCCATGGGTGAAGGCGGTATTCCGGCTTCACAACAATTTATTCTTGAGGATGTACCGAGGCAGATATTAGAACACGGCAAAGATACAGCAATATTTAGCACAAACTGTGCTATGCAAGAGCCTTTAATAAAAAAAGCCCTTGATGAAGGCGCCATATTTCCGGAACAGTGCTGCCCCAGTCCCTATCATGGATATCCTGGGGCATTGGGAATAGAAATTCCTGAGGATAAAATTGGTGATATAGATTTTATAATGAGTGAAATCAAAGGAAAAGTATCAGAAAAAGGTAACACCGGCCGGATGGCCACATGGAAAGTTCCAGCAGCCATCGCTTTAATCAATGCTTGTGGGGATTATGCGGTTGAATATGCCCAGGGTAAGGTAGAACGCCAGGATACCGATAGATTCATTGAGCTGTTAAAAGAAAAAGCAGGAGAAATAAAAGTTCAAACATACAAAACTGATAATTTCTTACTCTTTGTAGGGGAATCAGAAATATTCTAACCATCCTAAGATGATAATATTTAAGGTTGCCTGAATGGCAACCTTAAATATTGAAATACGGGGAGGGGCAAACCTTGAACAAGCCGATCATACAATTGGTTGATATTTGTAAGGAGTATTATGGAAATCAAGTTTTAAAAAAGGTTAATGTGAGTGTTCGGCCCGGAGAGGTCCATGCACTTGTGGGAGAAAACGGTGCAGGTAAGTCAACTCTAATGAACATTCTTTTTGGTATGGCTGTTATTCATAATACAGGTGGGTTTTCCGGACAAGTTTTTTTTGATGGAGAAAAAGTAGACATTACATCTCCTAAAGAAGCCATGGACAAAGGTATAGGCATGGTTCATCAAGAGTTCATGCTGCTTCCGGGTTTTACAATTACAGAGAACATAAAACTCAATCGAGAAATCACCAAACACAATGTTATCAGTAAGATTCTTGGGGAGAAAATGAAAAGCCTTGATATGGAGTCTATGCGAAAAGATGCAAGAAAGGCCTTAGACACTTTAGGGCTTGATATATATGAAATGCTATCAGTGGAAGGGCTTCCTGTAGGTCACAAACAGTTTATAGAGATTGCCAGAGAAATAGATAAAACCAACGTCCGCTTGCTGGTTTTTGATGAACCAACGGCGGTGCTAACGGAAATCGAAGCGGAGCTATTCCTGAAGGCTGTGAAGAAGCTAGCCTCCACCGGTATTGCCATCCTATTTATCACACATAGGCTTAATGAGGTTATGCGTGTAGCAGACAATATAACCATATTGAGAGACGGTGAAGTAGTTGGGAAACTTGCCAGGGAAGAGGCATCAGTGGAGAAAATGGCAAGACTTATGGTTGGAAGAAAAATAGATCGGATACAGAAAACAGAAAAGAAATCAAATGGGTCCATAGATGAAAATATTTTAGAAATAAAAAATCTTAAAGTGAATATGCCTGGGGAAAGGGTAAAGGATGTTTCTCTTGAAGTAAAAAAAGGTGAAATCTTGGGTATCGGAGGCTTGGCAGGTCACGGCAAAATTGGTATTGCAAATGGCGTAATGGGACTTTATCCTTCTTCCGGTGAGGTTGTTTTTAATGGGGATAAAATAAAATTAAATAATCCTAAAGATGCATTATCAAAGGGTATGGCTTTTGTGTCTGAAGATCGACGTGGTGTGGGATTACTTCTTGAAGAAAGTATAGAAAAAAACATTGCTTTAACAGCTATGCAAGTACAGGGTAAATTTTTAAAAAGGATTGCAGGTATTAATTTTGCTCTTACTTGGAAAATAAGGGCCCATGCAAGGAAAATCATAAAAGAGTTAGACATCAGGTGTACCGGTCCGGAGCAAATAACACGTCGTCTCAGCGGCGGTAATCAGCAAAAAATATGTATAGCCCGTGCTATAAGCTTGGAACCGGAACTACTTTTTGTATCGGAACCAACGCGGGGAATAGATGTAGGTGCGAAGAAGATAGTTATCGATCTATTATTAAAACTCAATCAGGAAATGGGTATGACCATTATCATAACATCCAGCGAGTTAGCAGAACTACGATCCATTTGTGACAGAATAGCCATTATATATGATGGAAAGTTGGAAGGAGTATTACCGCCTGATGCCGATGACACAGATTTTGGATTAATGATGGCAGGCGGGCATGGAAAGGCAAAGGAGGTTTCCTGAAATGGGTCAAAAGTTCAGACAGTTTATAGATAACTTTGGTTATACTAGGATAGTTATTATTCTGTTTCTATTTGTACTGCTTGTATCAGCATTTGCGTTAGAACTTCAAATTAAAAGCCTTCTATCAGGGATTTTGATCAGAACCGGAATGAACTTACTTTTAACCCTTGCCATGGTACCTTCCATCCAATCGGGAACCGGGCTGAACTTTGGATTACCTGTAGGCATTCTATGCGGTGTGGTAGGAGCTGTATTAAGTATTGCCATGAATCTAACGGGTGGGCAAGCATTTTTTGCAGCCAATGTCATAGGTGTTTTGTTGGCAGTTGTTGCGGGATATGTTTACGGTCTTTTGTTAAATCGAGTAAAAAATCAGGAGATGCTTATCGGAACATATGCAGGTTTCTCTGTTGTATCGGGAATGTGTATGTTCTGGATACTGGCTCCCTTTAGAAGTCCGAAAATGATATGGCCTTATGGAGGCAGAGGGCTTCGGGTAACCGTTTCCTTGGAAGATACCTTTGGAGGGATATTGAATAAATTTCTGTTTAGACCTTATAAATGGATTGACATTCCCTGGGGACTTCTGGGTTATGTCCTTATTTTCTGCTTGTTTATATGGTTATTCTCTCGCAGCAAAACGGGAATTGCCATGCAAACTGTAGGAAGCAATCCTAGATTTGCTGAGGCTGCTGGGATTAGTATAGATGGTATGCGCATTGTGGGAACTATCCTGTCAACGGTCTTAGGGGCCATGGGAATACTGGTGTATGCGCAGAGCTACGGTTTTCTGCAGCTTTATACTGCCCCCCTATATATGGCTTTTCCGGCTGTAGCCGCTATTCTCATCGGTGGGGCCACAGTGCATAAGGCTTCCATCACTCATGTCATCATAGGGACATTTTTGTTCCAAGCACTGCTGGTCGTGGCTTTACCGGTGACTAATGCGGTGCTTCCCGAAGGAAACTTATCAGAAGTTGTGAGAATCATTATAAGCAACGGGATTATTCTATATGCTCTAACCAGGATCGGCGGAGGTGATTAGCAGTGAAAAATGCGGAAATTAAAACCCAACAAAAAAGAATGCAATTTATGCCGGATATTAAAAAGGGTTTAATAAGAAATATAGTTCCCGTTGTATTTGCAGTACTATGTATAATCGGTGCATGTATAGCTCAAGCAAGGCCTTTATTTCTCTTGAGTTCGGTTACCATAAGGATGGCACGGAATCTACTTCTCGTTTTTTCTCTAATAATCCCCGTGGTTACCGGCCTAGGTTTAAACTTTGGTATAGTTTTAGGTGCCATGGCAGCCCAAATCGCCCTGGTAGCTGTAACTCACTGGGAGATTACCGGGATAAGCGGCTTTATTGTTACAGCCCTTTTATCTGTTCCACTGTCCATATTTTTCGGTTGGCTTACAGGAAGGATATTGAACAGAGCTAAAGGCAATGAGATGATTACCAGTATGATGCTCGGTTTTTTTGCCAATGGGCTGTATCAATTATTGTTTTTATTCGTTCTGGGCGGCATAATTCCTATGGTGAATAAAACAATAATGCTTCCGTCGGGAATAGGTATAAAAAATACCGTTGCCCTGAGGGGACTTAAGTATGCATTGGACAATGTAATAAAGATAGAATATGATGATTTGATTATTCCTATATTTACTTTTATCGTCATAGCAGTGATGGCTCTAGCTATAAAGTTTCTACTTCAGACAAAATTAGGCCAAGAACTGAGATGTGTTGGTCAGGATATGAATATAGCCGAGGCTTCAGGGATCGATGTAGATAAAATGAGAATAACCGCCGTTATCTTATCAACGATATTGGCAGCATGGGGTCAGCTAATACATTTGCAGAACATAGGGATATTACAAACTTACGGTAGTCACGAACAAGTTGGGCTTTTTGCGGTAGCCTCCATACTTATAGGCGGAGCAACGGTAACTAAAGCAACTATAGGCCAGGCAATCCTTGGGACTTTTCTTTTCCACTCTCTCTTTATTATATCTCCCATGGCAGGTCAAAAACTGGTGGGAGAGCCTCAGGTGGGAGAATATTTCAGAGCCTTCGTGGCCTATGGTGTTATTGGTCTTTCCCTGGGGCTTCATGCATGGCAAAAACAGCAAGCGGCAAGGAATAAGTTTGAAGAGTAGTGCATGTGTCAAGGAGGCAAAAACCATGTCTGACTATTTATCTGTAGAAAAAGAAATACAAAAGCGAAGGGTAGCGGTGCAGCCGATAAATGAGAGAATCGCTAAACTAAGGGAAGAAAGTGTAAAACCACAGGTGAAAATATCTCATGAGAGAGCAAAAATAATAACTGAATTCTATAAAAGTAGAGTTACGCAAGGGAAATCCATTCCTGTGCAGAGAGCCATGGCATTTAAGTATTTGATGGAGAATGTGAGCTTACCGGTAGAAGAGGGGCAGCTTATTGTTGGATTAAGGGGGACGGGACCGAAAGAAGTCCCCACATATCCTGAAATCTGTACACACAACATGGAAGATTTAGAAATCTTGGATTCTAGAGAAAACATGCCATATAAGGCCGATGATGTAACAAGGGAATTATATAAAAATGAAATAATCCCCGTCTGGAAAGGCAAGACAATAAGGGAAACCATTTTCGAAAGTTTGCCTCAGGAATGGATTGAAGCTTACGAAGCGGGTATATGGACGGAGTTCATGGAACAAAGAGCACCCGGTCATTCTGCAGGCGGCGAAAGGATATTCAAAAAAGGTCTTTTAGATATAAAGGAAGAAGTTACTAAAAAAATGCAAGAATTAGAAACCAATGATCCAGGATACCGGGATAAGGTGGAAGAACTTAAGGCTATGGATATGGCAGCTGATGCCATGATTATCTATGCACGACGTTATGCAGAGAAACTTAAAAAAATGTCTGAGACAGAAGAAGACTGGGAAAGAAAAAAAGAGCTTCAGCAAATGGCTAAAATATGCCGTCGAGTTCCCGCACGATCCCCCAGGACTTTTTGGGAAGCTCTCCAACACTATTGGTTTATACATGTAGGCATAGTCTATGAGACAAATCCCTGGGATTCTTTTAACCCCGGTCGCCTTGACCAGCACCTATTTCCTTTTTATAAAAAAGAGATAAAAGAAGGAGTTCTGACAAGAGAGAAAGCAAAAGAGCTTTTAGAGGCATTTTGGATTAAGTTTAACAACCAGCCTGCAGTTCCAAAAGTCGGTGTTACCGCTGAAGAGAGCTTCACATATAATGACTTTACAAAAATAAATGTTGGGGGACTCACAGAAGACGGCTTCGACGGTGTCAATGAAGTTTCATATTTGATTCTGGAAGTACTTGATGAGATAAGAACTCTACAGCCAAATACAGCTGTTTTAGTAAGCAATAAGAATCCGGAGCGTTTCATTAGAAAGGCTTTAGAGAAGGTAGGCCCCGGATTTGGTGAACCGCCCTTCTTCAATTTCGATGGAGTAATAGTTAAGATGCTGCGGCAGGGTAAAAAACTTGAGGATGCTCGAAATGCCGGAATTAGCGGTTGTGTTGAAACCGGATCTTTTGGTAAAGAGGCATATATCTTAACGGGATATTTTAACCTGCCTAAAATTCTTGAAATTACCTTGAATAACGGCATAGATCCCCAAAGTGGGAAAAAGCTAGGTGTTGACGCGGGAGATGCGAAGAGTTTCAAGACTTTTGATGAAGTATGGATGGCTTTCGTCAAACAGGTAAAACACTTCTTAGACATAAAGATGAAAGGAAATGACCTGATAGAGACAATTTTTGCAAAACATCTTCCGGTTCCATTCATGTCACTGTGGATTGAAGATTGTGTGAAAAAAGCGCAAGATTACAATGCGGGAGGAGCTCGATATAATACTCAGTACATTCAAGCTGTAGGTTTAGGTACCCTTACATACAGCCTAACATCCATCAAATATCATATTTTTGATAAAAAAACAACCTCAATGGAGCAACTTATTGATGCACTCAGACAAAACTTTGAAGGGACACACGAAATACTAAGACAGATTATCCTAAATAAAACACCCAGGTTTGGCGAAGATGATGACTATACTGACAAAATTGCAAAGAAAATAGTTGACAGTATAGCTGAAATAATTGAAAGTTATCCGCCATCCCCGGTAAGAAAAGCCTCAAAGAGGGTTTACTTCCTACCTACGACAGCTCATGTATATTTTGGCAAAGTCACCGGAGCCACTCCTGATGGAAGAGTGGCAGGATTCCCGGTATCTGAAGGCATTTCACCTGTTCAAGGAAGTGACAAAAAAGGAATTGCGGCTGTATTCAGGTCTGTTTCCAAATGCGATTGGGATAAAACCGGTGGTGCTTTACTAAACCAAAAGCTCACTCCTGACCTACTTGAAGGTGAAGAAAATATTCGTAAACTTTCTCAACTTCTAAAAACCTTTTTTAATATGGGAGGACATCATGTCCAGTTTAACGTTGTGAGTGTTGAATTATTGCGGGAGGCTCAAACTCGTCCTAAAGACTTCCAAGATTTAATGGTCAGAGTTGCCGGATATAGTGATTACTTTGTCAATTTGCCGAGGGGTTTGCAAGCGGAAATAATTGCGAGAACTGAACATAAAGCAATATAGGCCAATTGAAAATAATCAGAGTGAACGGTGTTGGGCTCTAGCCTACTACAAATAATTATTTATCACTCAAGCAAGATATGGCTAACCAAACGGAGGAAACATTAT
>DUNY01000486.1 GCA_012839145.1 Thermoanaerobacterales bacterium | reverse complement strand
ATAATCTTTACAAGCTTGTATTTTTACTTCCTTACTAAACTTTGCTTTTCTTCCCATAAAAAAATACCTCCAAGTAGATAATCTAATTTTAATTAATTAGACTGTCTACTTTGGAAGTATCATATCAAATAAACCGGTCATTTTTTCTTCTTTTCTTTTTTGAAAATAAGATATATACTAGAATAAAGTATTAACATCAAGTGCTAGTAGTTGATATCATAAAAGGAGGTTTCATATGGATTTACCTGAGCTTAAAATAGGCCAATTTGTAGCCAAGATTCCAATCGTGCAAGGGGGCATGGGCGTAGGAATATCTCTTTCTACTTTAGCCGGAGAGGTGGCGTTAAATGGAGGTATTGGAGTAATTTCAGGAGTTGAAATAGGTTTTAACGAGCCCGATTATTTAAAAAATAAAAGGGAAGCAAACCTCAGGGCACTGAGATCACACATAAAAAAAGCCCGAGATATATGCAAAGGTGGAATTTTGGGCGTAAATATCATGGCAGTTCTCAACAACTTCGAAGAGATAGCTATAGAAGCAGTTAAGCAAAAGATTGATATCATTTTTTCTGGAGCAGGGCTTCCTTTAAAACTACCACAGTTTACAATTGGTACTGACACAAAAACTGCTCCCATTGTATCTTCAGGGAGAGCAGCAGCAGTAATTTGCAAAAAATGGCATAAGCACTATGGTGTTGTGCCCGACGCCATTGTAGTTGAAGGCCCTTTGGCCGGAGGCCATCTTGGATTTTCGGAAACTGAGATAGACCAACCTTCTTTTCAGCTGAGTAATCTTTTGAAAAATGTTCTTGATGCAATAAAACCCTATGAGGAGATTTACAAGAAAAAAATTCCCGTTATCGTGGCAGGTGGAATTTTTAGCGGCAAAGACATTGCTGATCTGATTAAGGCGGGAGCATCAGGAGTCCAAATGGCCACTCGTTTTGTAGCAACATACGAATGTGATGCATCGGAGGAATTTAAAAAAGCATATATAAATGCAGGTTTTGATGATGTACAAATAATCCACAGTCCCGTAGGTATGATAGGTAGAGCTATAAAAAATAAATTTTTAACAGATGTTGCGGCAGGTTATAAGATACCGATTCGTTGTTTATGCAACTGCTTAAAGCCATGCAATCCGGTCAATGCCCCCTATTGTATAGCAGATGCTTTGATTAACGCTCAAAGAGGCAACCTTGATAAGGGATTTGCATTTGCTGGTGCTAATGTATATAAAATAAAAGAAATAGTTTCAGTACAACAGCTTATGAACGAGTTGGTATCTGAAGCTAAAAACTATATGAAATAAAAGTAATAAGAGATTGATAAGATGTAATGATATTTCAAATAAGCCTTTATAAAGGCTTATTTTTTGAAAAGGTTTTTAAAATTGTTATACAATCCGCACTATTTTATGTTAAAATATAGACATTAAGATTATCTGAAGGAAGGTATCAAAATGAAAAAAAGATCCAGCTGTATTAAACGTATTGCAGTAATGGTTTTAATATCCTTTCTTTATATAAATCCCCTTATAAATGGTCAAGCTATGGCTGCAGATGATAAAACATCTGATGAAATATACTTCTTGATGCAGATGGAAAGCTTCTTAAAAACAAGTTATGTTAATGAAGTACAGGATTTGGAACTGCTGAGAGGTGCTATCAAGGGGATGGTTGAGTCTTTGAATGATCCGTATTCTGAGTATTATACTCCGAGCGAGTTTAAGGATTTTAATGAATCAACAAGTGGTAATTTTGGAGGTATTGGTGTAGTAATTACCTCAAAGGACAAATACATAACGGCTGTTTCAGTTTTAGAAGGAACTCCTGCCGAAAAGGTCGGTATAAGACCAGGGGACAAATTAGTTGAAATCGACGGCGATGATATTACTGGTATTTCTACTGCAGAGGTGTCAAGACGTTTGAGAGGCGAAAAGGGGTCAAAGGTAAGTATTGGTATTCTTCGGGACGGAGAAAAACAGATAATAAGATTTGAAGTTGAAAGAGATATCATCAAAGTAAATCCAATTGACTCAAAAGTATTGGGGCAAGGCATCGGCTACATTAAAATCAATGAATTTAATGAAAACACTGTGGAAAATCTAGATAGAACCCTCGGCATTTTTAAAAAAAGCGGTGTTGTGGGTATAGTCTTAGATCTTCGGAATAACCCGGGTGGTTATCTGGATCAGGCTGTAGAAGTTGCTGCTCGCTTTATTCCAAAAGGGCCTATAGTAAATATAGTTTCAAAAGAGGGTAAGATTCAATCATATACTTCAAACTCCGAGCCATTGCCTTTTAAACTGGTTGTACTTGTAAATAACGGCTCTGCAAGTGCTTCGGAAATCTTGGCAGGAGCAGTGAAAGATAGAAAAGCCGGGGTTCTGATAGGAGAGAAGACTTTTGGAAAGGGTATGGTGCAAAGGACCCTAAGCTTAGGAGCTTTAGGTGGCATTAAATTAACTACAGCTTACTATACCACTCCTAATGGTACAAACATAAACAATACAGGAATCATTCCTGATGTTGTTATAGAAACAGATAAAACCAATCCTT
>DUNY01000001.1 GCA_012839145.1 Thermoanaerobacterales bacterium | reverse complement strand
TAAAATATAACGAAGGGAAAAAATTAATTATATCCTACATATGATTAATTATATTAGTTAATAACCTTTGCCAAATCCACAATTTGGATAGGTGCAAACATGGCAGTCAAGGCAAAGTCCACCTGATCCAAGTCTTTGAATGTCAGACTTAGTAACTTTATCATCTGCCATAATTCTCGGTAGAATCAAATCAAAAACTGTTCGCTTTGAATACATTACACAGCCCGGCAATCCAATGATTGGTATTTGTCTGCCATCATGCTCGTAATATGAAACCATAAGCATTGCACCGGGTAGTATCGGTGCTCCGTAGATGACTATTTCTGCACCGGTTTGCTTAATGGCGCCCGGAGTACAATCATCATAATCAACGCTCATTCCTCCGGTACAGACTACAATATCGGCTCCTTCTTCTATGTATGACAAAATAGCATTGCTGATTACTTCCTTGTCATCATCCACAATGGTCTGACCCATAATTTCCGTATCAAACTCACTTAACTTTTCCATTATAACCGGACCGAATGTATCTTTTATCCGCCCGTGGAAAACCTCGCTTCCGGTAGTGACTACCCCTACTTTCTTATGCTTGAAGGGCATTATTTCCATTATGGGTATCCCAGCTCCAACCTCCCGGGCCTTTTCCATTTTTTCTTTTTCAATGACCAAGGGGATTATCCTCGTACCGGCTAACTTGTCACCTTTTTTAACAACTGTGTTTCCGTGTCTTGTTGCTACAATCATCTCTCCCAGGCTGTTCAATTGATGAAGTCGCTTTGTATCCAGTTTAAACAAGCCATCAACTTCTGCAATAATTTCTATTTTCCCTTCCTTGACGGGAGTTGGTTTCATATAGTCATTTTTACATATTTCATAAAGTATCTCGGCAGCTTCATTTTCATGTAAAATTCCCTCTTTTTTTTCCCAGACATAAAGATGTTCTTTTCCCATTGATAAAAGAACCGGAATATCCTCTTTCTTAACCACATGTCCCTTTTTGAAAGCTGCATCCTTGGAGACATCCTTTATTATTCGTGTCATATCATGACAGATAATATGACCGACCGCATCAACTGTTTTAACTAGTTTCATCTTGACCTCCTATGATATGTTTGTCATTTTATCCCCATACACCAAATCGTATACTGTAAATGCTTGCTTCTTCCTGTTCTTTACCACCTCCAGCAGATTTCTGTCATTTTTATAAAGCTCCTCTTTATATGAAAACCTCTCATCAATAGACACTAGGCTGTCTCCCTTAACCATTTTATCTGCCAGATAGACAACTTCCTTCTCGGTGGGAATTTCAGGTACATTGAGAAGATTCATGTGTTCAGCCACTATTTTTGATACTTCACTATAGCCCATATCCTGAAGCCATTTAGCCCCTATCTTTTCATGTTTTTTTCTTCCTTTCGCTATATCGTGAAGCAAGCTGGCCGCAATTATGATCTTTTTGTTCAATCTTACCCCCTTTTCATCCCATAGGTATTGACATATATTTGATGCAACCTCTGCAACTTTACCGGAATGTCTTATTACCTTATCCGGGACATTGAAATACTCCTGAATCTTTTTGCATATTTCTACTGAAGGGCATCTCCTATTCTCTTCGTATTCCAGCAGCTTAAGGTAATCGTATGTAGTATCAGCATCCATTACTATTCCCGGATCGATAACAGGTACACTTTTATGGTAGCTTTCCATTTTGGCTATAGCTCCCCGAAGTCCTTCCTTCCCGTCGTGCTCCAATATTACCTTTATTGCCTTGCCTCCTGCCAAAATAGGATGACCGTTTTTGCCTTCAAAGTACGGTCTGGTAATATTTATCTCTTTCTTGGCAATTTCATTCAGCATTTTTTCCAATGTATACTTCTGGACAAAAGGGCTGTCAACAGGGGTGATAAATGCATAGTCCACCAGATCGGCAATTTGTTTTAATCCTATACAAACCGAATCAAACATATGATTGTCAGCATAATTATTGTTTCTTGCGAATTTAATATCTTCCCTTTTAAGCTGTTTCTCAATATCATTTGCTCTGAAACCCGTTACTACAATGATTTCATCAACACCAATTGATTGGTAATTCCTAATTGTAGTCTCAATCATCTTCTTGTTGCCAATTGGCATCAGTGGCTTGAAATTTTTCATCCTTGAGGATAATCCAGCAGCAACTATCACTGCACCTATCTTATAATCTTTCATAGACACCTCCAAAAAAAACATAGAAACAACCACAGTTAGATTACCATATATTATAGGAAATTTTCGGAATTATGCGTTGTGTTTTTGTTTACATATCGGTATAAAAAAATAAATTGCTCATTTAAATAAACCCACCTAATCAATCATCTTTTTACTTAACTATAATCCTACAGCTTATTTTGTAAATTGTCAATCTCAAAGGAATTCAAAAAACACCCTTTACATGTTTCTACCTGTTTATCCTTCTCTTCTTTCCGGTTAAGTTTCCCTCCCCCACTGAAAAGTTCAGATCCAATTTTAATCGCAATTTACCCTTATCTTCAACTATTTTCACTTCATAATCGCAAAGACCGTCAATACTGAATAAAGCTTCATCCAGCTTTGTAATATCTATTTTATATCCATTAAACAATATTTCATCGTCGATTCTATGCCTTACCTTGTCCAGTGATTTCAGTACAGTTCCACAGGGACAGTTCCCCTTAAGCCATCTTCCATAATCACCTGTTCTGTAGCGTATAAAAGGCATTCCTTTTCTGGTAAGTGTTGTTACAACAATTTCCCCGAATTCACCATCTGGCAGGACAAGACCTGTATCCGGATCAACTATTTCAAAATAAATATCTGCTTCCCGGGGGTGCATTCCCCTGGTAAACTTACACTGAACTGCCCCTCCATAGCCTATTTCCGTACTTCCGTAATGTTCAAATACTTTACAGTTCCATTTATCTTCAATACGTTTAGACAGACTGTCCGAAATATAATCGGCACTTAACAGCACCGTTTTAATCCTTGTATCTTCTGTTGTACCATGACTTTCCGCAAGCTGCAGTACATGTATAGGTATCCCTACAATGGATGTCACTTTTTCTGACCTGAGTATTTCCGATAGTTTGGTTAAATCCTCAGGTATTCCATATGGGATGGTTTTGACGCCAAGCCTTTCCAAGCCCCTGGCCAAAAGGTCTCCTATTGAACCGGGTGTCTTGCATGGCATAAGTATAAGTACAACATCTTCCTTGTTAACGATATACTTCATACCCTCATGAAAAAAATCAATTGTCAGTTCCTGGTCATCTGCTGTAAAGAATATCCTTTTTGGCTTTCCGGTGGTACCCGATGTGCTGAGAGTCACAATCCTTGTTATTTCGTCCTGACCTGTACACAGCATTTTCATTCCGTTCGCTCTTATGTCTTCAGCCTCTAAAAATGGAATAGTTTGTATGTCAGAAATACTTTCAATATGTTCCGGCTCCACACCTTTAAGGTGTTTTCTATAGAAAGGACTATTTTCTTTCGCAATGGTGATTGTTTCTTTCAGTTTTTTTACCTGATAGTCAGATATTGCTTCTCTTGTAAGACGTTGTGTTTTGTCCAGTCCAATCTTTTTTTTAATCCAATCTTCCATAATACTCACCCTGTTAATATTCAGGTTTTTCTGCAATCATGGAAAAATATCCGTATTGCTTTAATTTCACACCTTTTATATTTCCAATTTCCTTATTCTCACAGGTCGCAAATTGTTTCCAGAAATAATTCAAGGAACCATACTCCATGATGATGTCAATTGCAAACTTCTTTAGTTCTTCAGATTCATCCTTCCAATCAATGATCTTAAATCCCAAAGATTCCATTGTGCGAATTAATTCATTGATTTCAAATGCTCCCCTTAAGCAATGGGGATATGATGAATTGCCCTGCTTTGAACCAGCGGTGGAGGTTTTTTTGTCAGATGCTCTGATTATATCTTGTTTTTCCGCCTCATTATTACCGGAATAACAGGTCTTAAGATATATATCTGTGATTATGAATTTTCCTCCGGGTTTTAGTATTTCATATATATCGTGAAGAACACTATCTTTGTTTCCAATCACTGAAAGGCTGCACTCCATCAATATGCCGTCAAAAGCATCTGTGGGAAAATCAAGTTTGGTCCCGTCACCTACAATAAGGTTTATTTTGGGATTTCTCTTTTTGCCTTTCTCAATATTTACTTTTGAAATATCTACTCCAGTGCCAACAATTCCATACTTCTTTTCCAGGAACTCTAAGGCCATTCCGGTTCCACAGCCAATATCCAACAGAGATGCTCCTTCACTGAATTGACATTTTTGTGAAAGTTTATCAGTTAGTCTCAACCCTCCGGGCCTCATAACTCCTGATTCCAGCTTCCCAAAAAACTCCTTTTCATATGGATTATTCAAAATCATGCCCCCTGCGTACCTATTTATGCTTCACAAATCTTCACTATCTTGATCGTCACAGTGACACTCTCCGTGGGAATCTTCCCCACTGCACCCGGGACCCCCATGATAATCACGAATCAATGGAAGCTGATACTTGTTCATTAAATCGACGGCATTCCCGGCAGATTCTCCTGATGCCAGATATCTTGTAACACAGCTTCCGGCAAGAATCTCAAAGGCTTCCTCCATAATCTCTCCACATAGGATTGCTTCGCAGTTTTCATCAACTGTCTTCTCTGCATAAAACACGTCGTGTTTATCGGTTTCAGCTGGAAAAACCTTAATAAGCTCAAGCTTTTCTGCCTCAAAAATCAACAAATACTTTGCTTCAGCCAGAGTTGAGGGAATAACATCCTCAATCCCTGGGCCTGCGGCTGCAACAGATATTTTTATGTTCATTGTCCTTTCCTTTCTGTTTTGTACTATTTTCGGTATATGCTGTTGTACGAACAAAAGGGGATTAGCTTGTCATCATCAGAGAGCACCTGGATTCTGCATCGCTTCAGCCTTTCTGCGTCCAGATTGCTTATATCCTGGAAGGCCATACATGACACTGTGAATGTATAGTTTTTAGTTGCCCTTAAAAACTCGTCAAAATCCATCACTCCCTTTTCAGAATCTACTTTTTTAGTGGTACCTCCACAACAGCAGTTTTCTCTTTGTTCACCTATTTTCCATTTGTTTCGAACAAAATCCCTGCTTTTCCTGACTATCTCAAGAGGCTCAGCTGCGCTGCAGCAGCTTCCACTACCGGTTCCTTTCTCTTTGCTCATAAGGCTCCTGATGCTGCCATCTCTCCTCTTTAAATAGGTTGCATAAAATGAACAAAGTGGATGCCCTGAATTGATTGGACGAAAATCGTCATATTTGAATTTGCCTAATGTCTGCAGCTCAATTTCGTGCATTATATCAAACATGGTTACACGATTTTCAAAGTCGCTTCTTTTTCCTTCGTTCATCGGCAATCTGTCCGGATACCTACCAAAGAAACTGACCGGCTGAAAGTGAATACCCTTGACAACATCTATGTTTTCAAGTAAAAATTCCATCATTAATCCTACTTGGTGAAGGTTCACGTTTTTGACAATGGTTGGAACCAATACAACGGGAAGACCTGCTTTCCTGCAATTTTCAATCGCCCTTTTTTTGATATCAAAAAGCGCCTCCTGCCTAAGTGCATTATAGATACTGTCATCAATTCCATCAAACTGTAGATAAATTACATCAGCACCGGCCTTTTTCAGTTCTTTTGTGTAATCCTCTTCAAATGCCAATCTCCTGCCGTTGGTGTTTATTTGAATATATACAAAGCCCTTATACTTACCCATCCTGACAATATCAGGTAAATCATCCCGTACAGTAGGCTCTCCTCCGGATAAATGTATATTGAAGGGCCTTTCTTCTCCCCACTCCAGCAGCAAATCATATTTCCTTTCTATCTCCTTAAGATTCGGGTCAACAGCATTATTTTCACCGGCTTTTGCAAAACAATATGTGCAATTCTGATTACAGCGTTCTGTTACCTCCAGTAATACACAACAGGCTGTTTGCAAATGATTATTACAGACTCCGCAGTGATGGGGACATTGGCTTTCAACAGATCCTTCAGTCAGTGCAATCTTCGGTGGTACATTGATTATTGGATAATTCATCCATTCATCATAATCCTCTTTATGTTCTGCTATGAAGGATATAAATTCCCCATGCTCCTTGCAGGTTTTGAGTATGTATACCTTTCCACTCTCTTCAACATAGGCAGCCTTCAATGGAATTTTGCATACCGGGCAGATACTCTGTGACTCCATCAGAATGTTTGTTTCCTTATTCTTCAAAATCTGCGCCTCATTTCTATTTATCTTCAAGGGTTTGTTCCACTTCCTTCATCTTTCCGTTTACTATGTCTTCAGAAATGTAGATTTGACCACAGCTTGGACATTTTGGAAAATTATGTTTGAACTGGTATCCAAG
>DUNY01000330.1 GCA_012839145.1 Thermoanaerobacterales bacterium | reverse complement strand
GATAAACCAAGTCTAGACCCGTCTTTAAACCAAAGGCGCCGGCACCCAGGACCGCAGGCAATTCCATGATACCGTGTGGCAGTATACCTGCGAGAAAAAATGTCATAGTTTTACCATGATAAAAGCTCAAGGCCATAACTATGCCGATAATAAAACCATTGAAAAAAATACTGAATACCGGAATCAAACCAAAGGTTAGTCCTCCAAACATCATAATCAATAAGGCTTTTATATTGTTTTGAAATATCAATCCGGTTATGTGAAGCTTGCTGCTTTTAGCCATGGCTTCACCGATTTTCATGATATTACCCAGAAATTTATTAGCATTTAAAAATATAAAATCAGGATTATACCCAAACAAATAATATCCTGTCAGTATACCGGCGATGAATAGTATTATAGAAGCAAAGAATAGCTTGCCTTTACCTTTGAAAGAATCCAAAATGTTATCCAGTGAATTCACCCCTTTTATTATAGACTTTTACCAGTTTTTAAATTGCTTATATCTTTTATAAATTGAACGGTTTTAAGCTTTCGGTCTATATGGTGTGATATGAAAATGCTTGAAATGTTTTTTAGCTGCTCTTTTATATATTCCTTCACATGCAGCCCCTCAAGTTCTTCATAAGTCATCATTAGCATTTTTCTAAGTACGCTAATAGTTTCAGGTGTAATATTTATTGATTTTCTATCCTTTTCATGACAATTCAAGCAGAGAATTCCACCCATTAATGTGCTAAAATATACTTTGTTACCGACTTTTTCACCACATCCTACGCAACGGAATATTTCCGGTGCAAAACCCTGTATCGCCATGAGCTTTATTTCATATATACGACTGAGTAATTCAGTGTTATTCCACTCCTGGAGAAGATACATAGTTTTTAAAAAAAAGCGGAATAATTCTCGATTCTTATCTTCCATGGGAGTAGAAACCCTGAGAAGTTCCGCGAAGTATAGACCATAAGCCATATGTTCCAGATTCTGGCGTATTTTATAAAATGATTCCTTTATCTCGCATTGGCTGATATTATCCAGATTTCGGCCTTCTATGATTAAAAAGTTACTATAAGTGAACAACTGACTTCCTGCTAATATCGGGTTTCGCGGTCGACGGACACCCTTAGCCACTGCATGAATTTTGCCTTTCTCCGGAGAAAAAAGGGTGAGAATTTTGTCCGCTTCTCCAAGATTTCTATGCCCCAATACTATAGCATCAGTTCTGTACAAAGCCATGTATGATTTACTCCTTTATTCGTTTAGTCGCAATTAAACTTACCCCATTGTGGCATAACCTGAATCCAGATGTTACCCGGATTTAAAATAAGTTCAGAGCCATCATCAACAGTATATTGTGTCCGTTCTTGTCTGTCGCTCTTCTGCCACTTTATTTCTGTATAACTGCCCTCACTTATATAATAGCCTTTCCCACTGTCAACTGTTTTTATGGAAAGTCTGCCCTCATTATCTATGACTCTAGTATTGGCAAACTGCACAATAATATTTTTTACAAAAATAGTCTCACCAGTTTTTCTGTCAGTGTGAGTTTTCCCATTTATAAAACGCTCATATGCTTTATTGTTATGGCTATATCTATAGCTTACTGTATAATTATTAAAGTATTCCAGTTTGAATTCCTCTAAGATCCGATTGCCGGCAGGAGTTTCCTCAGTGTTGAATTGCCATGAGATAAGCTTTGAATCTCTGTAAAAACCGTTCTTTTCCGATATACTTAAGATTTTTTCAGTATTAGTATATGCGTTATGGGGCTCTTTTCGGGTCTTGTCCCGCCAGAAAGTCACGCTGTCGTACATACCATTGATAGCATCCAAACTCAACTTCTTTAAGTCAATATACCCTTGTGGACTAGCACCGTAGTGAACGTATATGCTATCATAGTCCATAGCATAATCCAGAAAATATGGCCTTGCACTGCGCACCGGACCTATTTCATCTACTTTTACTCCCAGAAATAGAGCTAAAAATCGAGTTATGCCCCCTTCGGTCAAAACCTCATATACTATCCCAGCTTTATCAAGGCCCGATTGAGGCCTGGCATTATATTCATTTTCTATCATAACTGCCATAGGTCTTTTATTTTCAAACTCCATATCCATATCCATGCCGGTAAGTGGATTTTTTACTTTTGGTATAACCGGCTCAAATTCTTGTGGCTCTTCTGTTTCATTCGTATCTGAATCTATATCTATGGGATTATCTTGATTTTTTTTATCAGTGCAGCCTACGGAACACATCAGCATCAGAATCATTACGATGACTAAGCATTGTCTAAGAGGCATGATATTAACCTCCTGTATGTTACTATTTTAAACTTAACAACATAACAATTTTTTTATAATAAATGAGATAGCCCACTACTATAGCATTTATCGCTGATATGAGCACTGCTCCGGCAGCTACATTTTTTGCCGCTTCCGCCAGTGGATGGTATTCTTTGGTATACATGTCTACAACGGTTTCTATAGCGGTGTTTACCATCTCTGCTGCCAACACCAATGCTATAGTTATGGAAACTGCCAAAAGTTCCACGACACTGAGCCTTAGCAAATAGCTGAGTACAATTGCCAGCAAGGCGGTTATAAAATGAATTTTTATATTGCGCTGTGTTTTGAAAGTATATTTTATTCCGGAAATGGCATAAAAAAAACTTTCACCCAGGGTCCTCGCTCTTTTCATCTTAATTAATCCATCCCTCTTGTCAAATCCATTGTTTTTAAGATTTCCTCTTCCTTTTGCCTCATAACATTTTTTTCTTCATCGACTTCATGGTCATATCCCAGCAAATGCAACATGCCATGCACTACTAAAAAACCCGTTTCCCGTTCAAAGGAATGTCCGTATTCTACAGCCTGAACTCTTGCTCTTTCCAAGGAAATGACTACATCTCCCAGCAGCTCTTCCTCGAAATATTCAAAGCTGTCGTTTCCTTCAGGAACTGTTTCCCTCATAGCAAAGGATAAAACATCCGTAGGCGCATCCAAGCCTCTGTATTTTTTATTCAGCTTTTGAATATAGTCGTCATCAACTAGGGCTATACTGACTTCTACATTTTTTGAAATTCTCTGTGCTGACAATGTTATATTAACAGCCTTGGTCATAAGTTCTTCGAGACTTTGCGTTACATCGATTTTTTTCTGGAGATTGCTTATTGCTACATTAGCCATTCTTTGAATCCTTTCTTTCCAATTCTTTTAGTTTATCAGGGTACTCTATCCGTGTATGGAAAATTCCGGTCAAAACCCTTGAAAAAGCTGAAGCGATTTTATCAAGATCCTTCAATGTCAAATCACACTCATCTAACTGACCGTCTGATAGTCTGTCTTTTATTATCTGACGGATAAGCCCTTCAATCTTTCCGGGAGTGGGTCTGGCCATTGACCTAACTGCAGCTTCAGCACAATCAGCTAGCATAACTATGGCCACTTCACGTGTCTGGGGCTTGGGTCCTTCATAGCGATAACTGGCTTCGTCGGCTTTCTTTTCATCACCGTTGTTTAGGGCTTTGTTGTAGAAAAAGGAAAGCAAAGTCGTTCCGTGATGTTGGGCAATAAAATCAGTGATGCTTTTGGGTAAATGATATTCTTGAGCTGTTTCAAGCCCATCCTTTACATGAGAAGTGATTATTAAAGCACTAAGTGATGGGCT
>DUNY01000103.1 GCA_012839145.1 Thermoanaerobacterales bacterium | reverse complement strand
GACCAATACCTTTATCAGGTGAGGTGAAGTCTGTGGGTTTCTAGCGAAAAATCTGTCCTCCGGCCGAGGTGCGGCACCCCACCAGTCATTTAATACCAACTCGGTTACTCCAAATATTTCAAAGACTTTTTTCTCCTGAGCGAAAACATCTGACTGATAAATAGGCATGGGTCTTATCCATCGATGGCTTTCATCGATACCCACCAGATTTACCCGGGTATTATACAGTTTGGAAATAGCCAGAAGTGTGAACCTGGTTTTCCCCTGATTTTCCATAAACACCCCTCCAATGTTTAAAGATTAAACTATAGTGTTTACAGCCAATACCACTGTCTCGGATTTTTTTTACTTTGGTCGGTAAAGTTTTAATTTTTAAGCCCAATCCGGCTATCAAATGCGGTGCCTAGAATCCGGAGCAGAATGAAACCAGATCGGGCTGTTGAATCTTACGGTTGATTTAAATATATTATCGAAGGACATTAAATATTATTGTTTTTTGCAGGGTTCATTAATTTAGAATATACTTCAATTTGGGACAAATGCAGCATGGCAACGTATAGGACCGGCTGACGGGCACCCCCAATTGCCACAAACCTTGCGTAATGTAGCCACAATTTAGAATAACAGGTCTGGCTTAAGGGTAAGATGCCGTATCTTGACCTAGCTTTCTATACAGTTAAATTTTAAAAGTTAGATTTGTGATACTCAATTTAAGTATACATTAAGCTGTTTTTTTGATATGATACCCATAAACGGGCATGCTGAGCCGCCCTTATGGTGCTGCCGGCTGGCCGTGCTTTGATACAGATCATAAGATCCTTCGCTTCGCTCAGGATTACAAAACACATAGGAGAGAATGAATATGTCTAAATCATATCCAGTGAAAATCTTTGTAGTAGGCGGCGGTGCCTCGGGCATGATGGCGGCCCTTTCAGCTCGTTATAAGGGGGCTGATGTAACCATATTGGAGCGTAACCCCAGAGTGGGCAAGAAAATATTGGCTACCGGTAACGGGCGATGTAATTACACCAATGTTACCGCAAGTGTTGACTGCTTTCACGGTAATAACCCCGATTTTATATATGGTGCCCTGTCGGTCTTTGATGTATCAAAGACAATGGGATTTTTCGAAAAACTGGGGATTGCTCCTCGGGTAGAGGAGGCAGGTAAGGTGTTTCCCATGTCGGATCAGGCTTCAAGCCTTTTGGATGTGCTGCTTTATGAGCTGAATCGAACCGGTGTTAGTATTGTTTGCAATGCTTTTGTAAAAGAAATAAGGAAAACCAAAATGGGCTTTACGCTGAAGCTTGAAGACGGAAAGGTTTTGGAAGGTGATCGGGTGATTGTGGCCTGCGGCGGTAAGGCCATGCCTTCTTCCGGCTCCGACGGAAACGGATTTGATTTGGCTGCAAAGCTGGGCCACCGAATTGTTGATATTTTCCCGGCTTTGGTACAGTTAAAGCTTGAAGGGAATTTTTTCAAGCAGATTGAAGGGGTGAAGTTTGTTGGCACTGCCGAAGTTTTGTCAGGTGGAAAAACTTTGGCCAAGGACAGAGGTGATATTCTCTTTGCAAATTATGGTGTGTCAGGACCGCCTATTCTGCAGATTAGCCGAAAAGCCGGAGAATTGATAAAGAAGAAAAAAGATGCCGTTTTGAAAATCTCCGTAATTGACAATATGAGTCAAAAAGAACTGGACGGGTTTTTGGAAAAACGGTTTAAAAATATGCCGCAAAAAAGTGTAGGTTTTAGTTTGGTAGGATTTATAAACAAGCGCTTAATACCGGTTTTGTTAAAACAAGTCGGTATTAGTGACATAAAAAAGCCCGTCCGTGAGCTTTCAGCTGCAGGCAGGCAGAGGATTGCCAATATATTAACCGATTGGAGGTTTAAAATCACAGGGTCAAAGTCCTGGACCAGTGCTCAAGTTACCGCCGGTGGTGTGGATACCGACCAGGTTGATCCTTTTACAATGGAATCTGCCTTAGTAAAGGGGTTGTATTTTTGCGGTGAAATCTTGGATATCGATGGTGCCTGTGGAGGCTTTAACCTTCAGTGGGCTTGGTCCTCAGGATATGTGGCGGGGAAAAGTGCTGCCAGGGCGTAAAGATTTTAATATACTACCTTGTTCTTCCCCGCGATATGCTCTACCTTGATCCTAACTACACAGGTCTTTTCTACGGTCTTTTCATCACATGAGAATTCTACTTCCGGTGCAAGGGAGTTGCCCAGTCTCACCAGCAGTTCTCTCTTTTGCTTGCAATCTCCAACTATCTCAGCCTCTCCAAAGGCTATGACACTGATAAATTGAGTGTTATACTTTTCCGGAATCATTTCCTGAGCGACGCACACGGTAAAACATACTTTGGGATTATTTCTTATGTTATCCAGCTTATAACCTTCCAGAGCACAGTGAAAGATTATGTGACCATCATGATATATGTAGTTAAGCGGTACCACATAAGGGCAACCGTCCTTGTCGACAGTCCCAAGAAAACCATGGTTCTGAGCTTTTAAAGCTTTTAAAATATCATCTGCACTCATGGTATATTCCTTCCGGCGCATTTTACGAAAAACCTTCATACAGCATCTCCTTTTATCGTGATAGTAAACTGAACATATTTAACATTGTCTTTTTACTATAATAACAGTTTGTGTATGTGGTGTAAACCGTCCCTAAATATTAAAAGGCTGTCCCGGCAAAGTCCGGAACAGCCTTGAATCATCACCTTCTTTCCCTTAATTGTTTTATTTCATTTTTCAGTCTGTCTATGGTTTCTTGAAGCGCATTTATTTTACTGGATATCATATCACTATCCACTTGAACCTGCTCTAGGGAAGTGTCATGGACCATATCTACTGTATTATCATTTCGGCGAGCTTTATATTCTTCTACGGTTTGTTTTCCCCGTTCCGCCAGATTTCTGACACCGTTTACGCCTTTTCGCATAACCGGTTTTGCCATGTGGCGCATTTTAGGAACAACTACATAAGTCAAAACTGCAGCACCTAAACCCCAAAAAAATCGTTTAAGTATTGACATCATCATACCTCCGCCACGTTGTTTGGAACCTGTAATGTTAAATCCACTCATCTTAAATCACTCCTGGTAAAATTTTTAGCCGAATCCGAAGATTATCAGTTTTTTTCTCATAAATTTCAGCATTTAATATCCTTGTAGTGTGCATTTTTTAACCGCAACTGCCGAAAGTGAATAATTTGTACCCGTCCCCAAATATTCATTAGGGTAGGTGAGGCTATTTAT
>DUNY01000208.1 GCA_012839145.1 Thermoanaerobacterales bacterium | reverse complement strand
TAAAAGTGAGGAGCTTGTGCAATCATATTTACCGTTCCCAAAGTAAAGGGGCTTGCGGCTATGGGGTTCTTCCCAGTGCCTGCAAACCCCTGCGTTTAAACACTGTCCTCCTGCATTTTTCTGCTGTCAAACTCGTTGTGTATTTCCGTGCAATGGGCAGTTATGGGACATTTTGTGCAAAGAGGTTTTTTCTTTTTGCAAAAGTCCTTTCCCAGTCGAACAATTAAAGCGTGGTATTCATTGAAAAGCTTTACACCTAAAGGAAGATTTTGCATAAAAAAATCCTGCATTTCTTGGTATTTTACGCCATCAGGCAATAATCCCATGCGAGTGAAAATCCTTCGGGTATAGGCATCCACCACGAAAATAGGCTTTCGGGCTGCATATAAGATGATGGAATCTGCGGTTTCAGGCCCTATACCCTTGATGCTGAGCAGTTCCTTGCGCATTTGGTAAATGTCCTTTTCCAATAGCCCATATATATTACCATTATAATTTAGCTGGATATGCTCACAAAGATTTTTCAGTTTAATGGCCTTTTGATTAAAATACATAGTAGATTTTATAAGTCCTGCCAGCTTATCATTTTCCACTGATAAGATAGCCTTTACCGATAAAAGATTTTCTGTTTTTAAATTTGATATAGCTGTCTCTACGTTTTTCCATGAAACACTCTGAGTTAAAATAGCACCCACCATGACTTCAAAGTCATCTTCGGCAGGCCACCAGTACTGGGGACCAAAGGCTGCATACATTTTATCGTATATTGCCATGAGAGTATTTTTTGGCAAAACATGTACCTCCTGTTTTAAAAAGTTAAGACTATACCACCAGCACCTGCATAAGTACCAACGGTGGGCCCTATAGGATAAATCAGGACTTCTCGAGGATTATATCGCCTTTTGAGCTCGGTCTTCAAAAATTCAGCATCCTCAAGATTATCCGTGTGAGTCAAACAAAAGATTGTATCGGAATAATCACTTTTTCTTTCTCCGATAATGGATAAAAGGCGTTCTAAAGCTCTTTTATCACCTCGAATCTTTTCCAATGGCACCACTTCACCCTTTATCCCTTCACAGATCAGTTTAATATTCATTACCTTAGCTAAAGTGCCCTGAAACTTAGTTATGCGGCCGCCTTTTACGATGTTTTCCATGTTTTTAAGATATATGAATATAGTCATATCATTGTCTCTATAATTGGTCAAATCAGCAACTATCTCATCCATTGAATGACCCGAATCCCTAAGATCAACTGCTCTCATGACTTGTAGGGCATGACCAGGTGAAGCCGCAAGAGAATCAAAAACAGTAACGGGGATGGAAGTCATTTTTTTAGCTAAATTTGCCGATTGAAAAGTCCCGCTAAGATTTGATGAAATAGTTATGCATAAAATCTCATCTCCAGGAGATGCTAGTTCTTCAAAAACCTTCAGAAATGATGCAGGGGAAGGTTGGGCTGTTTGAGGCAGTGTACTTGAAGCAGCCATTTTCTTGTAAAATTCCTTGGGAGTGATATCTATCCTTTCTCTATACTCCTTGTCATCCTGAAACCTAATGGTCAGAGGAACAAAAGGGATATGGTGATTTTTGAGAAAGCCATCGGGTAAATCACAGGAACTGTCGGTAACAATATGTATCAATGCACTTCCTCCTTTAAATTTGCAGCTCAAATTAAATATTAATAGTAAAGGTTCAATTTATGTGCAATACTGTCGAAGACTTTTCCGGCTGTATTATGAATTACTACTTCGGCTCGGTCATCAAGAGGAGTAGGTTCTTGATTGATGATGACGAATTTTTCACAATATAGCGGAAGCTCTGCCACCGGGTACACCTGAAGGCTACTTCCAACGACTATCAAAAGATCGCACTTTTTTACCTGCTCTAAAGCCCTATAAAAATCACTGCACATGGGGTCACCAAATAAGACCACATCAGGGCGTATAAGGCAGCCACATGTACACCGAGGGGGATTTATACCCTCAGAAAATTGCATAACCAGTTCTTTGAAATTATATTTTTCTGCACAATTTATACAGTGAGCTGTGCGCAGATGGCCGTGAACCTCAAAGAGGTTTTTTGAGCCTGCTTTGTAGTGGAGATTATCTATATTTTGAGTGATTACTCCATGAAGGTAGCCTGCCTTTTCCATAGCAGCTAGCACCCTATGGGTTATATTGGGCTCAACATCCATGTATTTTGACCATTGTCTAATATTAAATTCGAAGAACTCCTTCGGATTTGACAGCATATAAGATATACTGGCCATTTCTGCAGGGTCGACTTTCTCCCAGAGACCTATGCCCTTACTGCGATAATCGGGAATACCACTTTCGGTGCTTATTCCGGCGCCGGTCAGAGCCATTATATATTGGGCGGATTTTAAGAACTGGATAACTTGGTCAATCACTTAACTCACCTCTTCTCCAGCTACTATTATAACTAAATTTACTGTTTTTTTCTACTTTTTCATATGAGCTGTATCAGGAAGGCAAAATTTATCCACATCATAACGCTAAATTTGATATAGATGAAAGTGCTATGAAAAATGGAGTAGCCTTTTTTGCTTGAGTTTGATTGGATATCTATCTGGAAAGTAGAAAACATTGAATATCTAGGGAATAATTTGTATACTTAGATATAGATAATATAACAACGAAAAAGATTAAGGTGGATATTACTCCTAGCTTTAAATCCCGACAAACTATATAATAAAACAAACCTGATTATAATTATTAAGAAAGTTTGAGGAGGCGAAAAAATGTACAAACCTATAGGCTCTTGGGTGGCCATACCTACACCTTTTAATGAATCGGGATCAATTGACTGGAAGGGCTTTGAGGTTTTAATAGACCATCATGTGGCCCATGGCACATCAACTCTGCTTATAATGGGGTCTGCTGGTGAAGTTACCATGCTTACGGCAGATGAGAGAAGAGAAATCGTAAGACGCGTAAGCAAATATGCTAAAGGCAAGATTCCGGTATTTTTCGGAGCTACATTTCCCACTACTGAGGAAACCATAAAATTTAGTCAATATGCGGAAAGTGAGGGAGCCGATGGCTTGGTATATACTGCTCCTCCTTATCTATTACCACCCCAAACGGCTCTGGCCGAACATCTGTTGGCCTGTACCAAATCCGTATCAATTCCGGTAGGAGTTTATAACAATCCCAGTCGGGTGGGGATTTTCATTGAACCTGAAACCATAGGGAGATTGGCTGACGAATGTCCCAACTTTGTAGCTGATAAAGAGGCTATGTCCAGTGTCCAACACTTGGTGGAAGTAAAACGTAGGGTGGGGGATAGGGTTCACATATTGTGCTGTGACTTCCCTAAATATTCCATAATCTTGCCTACATTGGCAATCGGCGGCCATGGAGCCGCTAATATTGGCGGCAATATAATCCCGGAAGAAATGGCACTGATCTCAAGGCCTTGGGACAGTATCGACAAAGTGGAAGAGAGCCGAAAATTATATTTCAAATACTATCCTTTGCTGGAAGCCTTGTACTGGTTCTCAAATCCCATTGTCATAAAGGCTGCCTTAAATATTCTAGGCCTTCCCGCCGGAAGACCCCGTAGGCCTTATCCGGAATTGGTAGGGGAGAGGCTTGATGAGTTAAAAAAGTTGATGAACGATATGGGCATCATTGAAAAATATGGTCAAAGATAAATCTTTCCGGTATGAATGAAATAAGTGGGAACACCTCAAATAATTAAACGAAAGC
>DUNY01000156.1 GCA_012839145.1 Thermoanaerobacterales bacterium | reverse complement strand
TCTTGCTTCGATGACAACCTGACTGACTTAAAGCATGATAACGAAGTTTTCTCCGGTTGTCCCGGGTCCCGGACCATTGACTTGAGAGATTCCGAAAAAACTGCTTCTGTTTCGCATATAGCAGACGATGTGTCAATCAGCATCAAATCCCAATTGAAACAGTGGCCGGTACAGTTGACGTTAGTTCCGGTTAACGCACCTTATTTTGACGGTGCTGATCTACTCATTACAGCAGACTGTGTGGCAATAGCCTATCCTAATTACCACTTGGAAATGTTAAAAGGCAAAAGTGTAGTAATGGGTTGTCCAAAACTAGATGACGGTAAAAACTATGTAGAAAAGCTCTCGGCTATTTTTAAAGGGAATGATTTAAACAGCATCACTGTGGCGTATATGGAGGTGCCTTGCTGCTTCGGAATGGTAAAGATGGTTGAGGAGGCCCTTCGCCGCTCAGGAAAAAACATACCGGTTAAAGCTGTGCAAATCGGCATTAAAGGTGAGATTATCAACTGAGCAAATCTTAAAACGGTGGCAGGAGAACCATAAGGCTGTGTGAAAACCTACACATCCATGTTATGTGTCATTCTAAACGCAGTAAAGAGTCTTATATCCTTCGTTGCGCTCAAAATAACAATCTCGACTATCTTCCATACTTACAACTTTCAATCTACCTTTCCCTGTCACCTTTAACAAAGTTACTGGTAACAGGAGAACGTTCTCTTGTTACCTTTACAATAAAAAGCCCATGTCTTTAATATATTTAAGACATGGGCTTCAATGATATTGTTCATATCACTTTTTTCATTGATTCCTGATAGTCATATACCATTCGTGATATATCAGCAAGGGTCTGTAATGATACCGCTTCCCAAGCATCATCGATAAATATGGTTATTATATAAGGCCGACTGCCAAAAACTATGCCTACATCATGAAATTTATCGTTTAATGCACCCATTTTGTGAGCTACAACCGTATCCTGAGGCAGGTCTCGGGGAATGCCTTCAGCAAATATGGAATTAGCCATATAGTGAAGAACTTCGTTGCCATATTCAGGCTTTTCTTTGCTGAAAATCAAGAGCCTGTCAAGATATCTACCCATATCTTCAGGAGTGGTTATGAAAAGTCCGTTATCGCCACCGGTGGCCTTGGCACCCAAGGTTTTTTCATAAGCCGTTAATTTGTCTTGCCCTATGAAATCTAACAGCATTTTCCAAGCTACATTATCACTGTACTCCATGGAAAGCCGCGAAAGTTCCCTTATGGTATATTGCCCACCAAAGGGTTTACCTTGGAGAATACCGGTGCCCTGAGCATAGTATTCCGACGTATAGGTTAGCTCCGCATCAAGATCAATTTTGCCTTGGGCCGCCAATTCATACACGAACAAAATCAAAGGCATTTTTATAGTACTGGCAGCCACGTAAACCTTGTCGGATTCTATCTTCAAAGTTTTACCTGTAGCCAGGTCTTTTACATATACGCTTACCTTCCCCGGTCTAGTGCTTATATAATTCTTTAGTTGTTTCTGCAAACCGTCATACTCCGGCAAATTTTCTTTCTGAATATCATTTGAGTGTAACTTATAATCAAAAACGGTAGTTGTAGCTTCCGCCAAAGAATTTGCCGGAACAGAAGCTGCCGACAAAATTAAGATAGTTACTAATAATGGTAATATATATAACTTTAATTTATTTAATAGTTTCCCTTTCATTTCACCCTCCCCCTTTAAAAAAATAGTTTCCATGAATCTGAAAGTATCACGTAGTGACAAAGGTGTCTAGTGCAGAGAGTAACTCCGGTGAAGGCAACGGCCCTCTCCTCCCCAAATCAACTGTTGCTTTTAGAGGTCTTGCACTATACAGGAGCTTATGAAAATTCGGCATCCCGCCGATCCCCTTCAACATAATACAGCCAAGCTGCCCTGCCGCGTTTGCCTAAGCAACAACGGTGTTGTTTAAAAGGGATACTTTGTCGTCATCTTTACCTTAGAAGGATCTTCTAAGCTTGAATCGCCTATATATTATAAGGGGGATGAGGTGAAAGAGCCATAGTAGATTGTTGGCTTTAAACACATAACCTTCCTCCTTTGGTATAAGGAAGAAGGTTATATAAAACGAAATTAAATATTTACGTCAGGTTTTTTACTGATTCTTGTGTAAGAAATTATTTCCAGCAAATCTTTTATAACTTCAGCACCACGGACAAAAATCAATTCGGTAATTAAAGATCCTATTATGGGTATTTTGAGTATGTGAGCAAAGGATTTCTACTTATAGGGAGAACGAAAATGCTCATACACCGCTTGTGCGGCTTTCTTGTTCATTCCGGGCACAGCCGTAAGCTCTTCAAGAGATGCCCTTTTGATACCTTCAAGACCTCCTAATGTTTTAAGCAATGCCAAACGGCGGACCTTTCCTATTCCTGGAATATCTTCCAGCACCGAACGAAGATTTTTCTTACTCCTGAGAGTTCGGTGGAAGCTGAGAGCAAACCGATGGGCTTCATCCCTTACCCTTTGGACCAGGTAGAGAGCCTCCGAGTTTTCGGGCAGTATGATTGGATCGTCCTTTCCCTCCACAAAAATATGCTCGAATTCTTCAGCCAAGGCAATTGTGGGTATACGGGACAAGCCCAGCTCATTTAAAGCCTCTCGCGCATATTTAAGCTGGCCTTTACCTCCATCAATTAGGAGAAGATCCGGCAGCTCATTAAATTTTCCATCTCCTAAAAGAGCACGCTTAAATCGGCGATAAACAACTTCTTTCATGCTTTCAAAGTCATTTGGACCATCAACTGTCTTTATTTTAAATTTACGGTAGTCTTCCTTTTTAGGTTGAGCCCCTTCAAAAACTACCATTGATGCCACTGATTCAGCACCTTGGATATTAGAAATATCAAATGCCTCAATGCGATTTGGAACATTTTCTAGATTTAAATGCTGTTTCAATTCCTCGAGAGCTTGAAGGTTTTTCAATCTTTCCCGCTCTTCCATGCTCTCAATTTGATCTAAATATATTTGCGCATTTTCTGCCACCATTTCTGCTAATTTCCTTTTTTCTCCCCGTTTGGGTATAATCACATAAACTCGAGAGCCTTTTTTACGGCTGAGCCATTCTTCTATGGTCTCTTTGTCATCTATTTCTTCATCAATAATAATTTGCTTTGGTATAAAATGAGCATTATTATAAAACTGTTTGACAAAAGCTGTAAGAATCTCTCTACGCTCTTCATCATCAGTATTTTGCAAAATAAAAGGTTCTCTTGCTAAAAGCTTTCCTTCTCTGATAAAAAACACCTGAATGCATACTGTATCAAAACTCCGAGCCATAGCAATGATATCTTGGTCTATCATGTCGGTGTATACTATTTTTTGTTTCTCCAGTACTTTTTTCAATGCCCCAATTTGATTTCGGAGCACAGCAGCCCTTTCGAAATTCAAGTTATCAGCTGCCTTCTGCATCTTAGTCTTTAGTTCCTTTATCAAGGTCTCTTGCTTTCCCTCTAGGAACATTATTATATTTTTTATTATTTCATTATACTCTTCCTCTTCAATAAATCCCTGACAAGGTGCAAGGCATCGCTCAATATGATAATTAAGACAGGGCCTCTCTTTCAGCGGAATTTGGCTCAGGTCCTTCTTACAGCTTCGAATAGGGAAGACTTTGTTTATTACATCAATAGCTTCCCTCATAGCTCCGGCATCAGCATATGGTCCAAAATATTTTGCCCCGTCCTTTTTTACCTTACGGACAACTTCGATACGAGGAAATGGCTGGTTTAATGTAATTCGAATATAAGGATACTGTTTATCATCTCGTAGTAGAATATTATATTTGGGACGGTTAAACTTGATTAGATTACATTCAAGTATAAGTGCTTCAACTTCCGAATCTGTAACTATATATTCCACATCCTCGACCTTTGAAACCATCGAAACAACTTTTAACGGAAGGTTTTTTGAGGACTGAAAATAAGACCTAACCCTGTTTTTAAGGGATACGGCCTTTCCTACGTAAATTATTCTATTTCTCTTGTCTTTCATTATACATACACCGGGTTTTTCCGGAAAATCCGCCACGCTATCCGGGTTGAACATGAAAAAATCCCTCCCGTCTATATTATATCAATATAGGGGAGGGTTGTCATCGATAAACATGGTTCACATGTTCAAATCCTTCTTTTATAATATGAACAACATGGTCATCATCTAATGTGTAGTATACCTGTTTGCCTTCTCGACGATATTTTACCAGGTGAGCGGTCCTTAGCACTCTTAAGTGGTGAGATACGTTTGAAACGGTGGAATTTAGCAAAGCTGCTATATCGCATACACAAAGTTCATCTTGAGATAATAGATAAACAACTTTCACACGAGTTTCATCAGCTAATACCTTGAAAAGTTCAGCCAAAGATGACATATCCGGTATTGTGTTTTTAAGCTTCTCCACTTTATCTTCTTCAATGCAGAACACTTCACAAACATCTTTTTCTTCACTACTTCTGTCTTCCATACTGTCCCCCTCCCTCCCCATAGCATCTAAAAGAATTATATCAAATTATGGGATACTTTTCCACAAGATTTCCTATATCACAAAACCATCACATTTACCACAAATTTTCACCAAAACTCAATGCTATAATAAATGTAAGCTTAAATAGCTTTTAAAATCCCCCTTTTAAAACTTTTGCTACAGCCCCCCTCCGGCAGGTTTATCCTGCCTTTTTTATTGCCCGCAGTTTGCTGCAAGCCTAAATCAACGGATGATTTTAATAAATATAAGGCTCAATTCATATAATCCCCACATAGGTAAGGCTAATGCCAGTTGTGATAAAGCATCGGGGGGTGTAAGTACTGCAGCCAAAATAAATATCCCTATAACCGTTATTTTTCTATATTTACTCAAACTATGAAAGTTTACCAGCCCTAACACTGCAGCAAGCATCATAAGCAGTGGAAGTTGTGATATCAGAGCAAAGGCCAAGGTCATATTCATTAAAAAGGATGCATAGTTTGATATGGAGATAAGGGGTTTTAAGGTAGGTTGGGATGATCTTAAAAAAAAATTGACAACAATGGGTGTTACAATAAACACATTAAAATAAATTCCGGCAAAAAGCAAAACTGTGGAAACAATTCCCAGACTAATTATCAGCTTCCTCTCCCTTTCGGTAAGTGCCGGTTTTATAAATTTCCAAATTTGGTGCAAAATAACCGGTATAGACCCAAGCAATCCACAAATTGAGGAAACTTTTATTCTTGTCAAAAAAGCCTCCTGAGGGCTTATATAAATCATACTTATATCGTTTATCCACATTAAAGAGATAATCTTTGGCCAAATAACAAAGCTAGTCAAGCTTAAGATTGATATGACAAATAAACATATCAGCAATCGGCCGCGTAATTCCTCTAAATGCAATGCAAAAGGAAGCTTTTCATCATTCATTTTTTATCAGCGTCATCCCTGATTTCCCGCACCGCTCGTTTAAATTCTCCTAGGGCCTTTCCTAATGCTTGCCCAACCTCAGGCAGCTTTCCCGGGCCGAGTATTATTAATGACAAAACCAGGATTATCAATAATTCTGATGTACCTATATTAAACACAGCAATTCACCCCTTCAATATACCTTGTAAACTATAGTATTAGAAGGGCAAGCTGTAAATATACCTGTCTTTTTTCAATACTCTCTACTGAACTCTAATATTTTTACGTTCTTATTATTAATTAATATCCCAGTTCTTTGTCTATTATCATTACTGTCATTTCTGTTTGGAAAGGCTTTCTGTCAATAATAGTAGTTATCCTACATATTCTATTCTCGCTGTTACAATCGGTACATTTTCCTGTGGTTACACAGGGTGTGTTAGATCCTAATCGTTTTGCATTCATCACAGCACTTGTTTTAATTCTTTCCAATGCTTCATCCAAATCCTTGACAATCTTATTAGTTCCGCAAACAATGATAACCTTTTTAGGTCCAAATATCATTGAAGCCACCCTGTTTCCAGTGCCATCGGTATTTACCAGTTGACCTTTTTGAGTTAATGCATTTGTACTCGTTATATATACATCGCACAGTAAAGCTTCTTTTCTGGCATTTTCTTGTCGTTCGGGAGTATCCTCCAACCAGTGCCAAAAAACCTTGTTGCCCCTTTGTATTAGCTTTTGAGCTATTGCCAAAGATTTTACGGTCAATGAGCCTCCTATACCCACTACACCATCTGAGACAATCTCATCCAGTAGGGCGTCGGCCGCAGAATCTATGTCAGTAAAATAATAGGCTTTGATATTGTTTTTCTTTAATGATTCAATTGTGGTCTTTACGATTTCCTTCACTCTAACACTTCCTTTTCAAGATTAGATAAAATTAATAATATATAAATTCTATAACTCTTATGAATTATCCTCTTAAAAAAAATTGTACTGGTTTAATTCCTGTTTTTTTGATATACTTTTAAATATATTTATTTTTACTTAATACTTGCATTTTTTTGAGGAGGCAAAAAAGATGATTATTGGTGTTGTTAAAGAATTAAAAGAACAGGAAAATCGCGTTGCCATGACCCCTGCTGGTGTAGACACTCTTACAGCTTGCGGCCATCGGGTCCTGATTGAAAAAGGCGCCGGATTAGGTTCCGGTTTTTCTGACGAAAGTTACAAAGCCGCAGGAGCAGAAATCATAAACAATGCCTCTGACGTATGGAAAAACAGTGAACTAATGGTAAAAGTCAAGGAGCCACATGAGTCTGAATATGAGTATTTGAGACCAGACTTAGTCTTTTTTGCTTATCTTCACTTAGCGGCTGATTTGAATCTTACCAGAACTATCATGGATTCCGGGATGACCGCTATAGCTTATGAAACGGTTCAGCGTCACGATAGAAGTCTTCCTCTTTTAACACCTATGAGCGAAGTGGCAGGTCGTATGGCTATTCAGGAAGGTGCCATATACCTTGAAAAGACTCGCGGAGGTAAAGGTATTTTGCTGGAAGGAGTGCCGGGTGTGACCCCTGCATCTGTAGTAGTTGTTGGAGCAGGCACTGTCGGAACCGGTGCTATCAGAAGAGCAATGGGACTGGGCGCCCGTGTAACCGTAATTGATATTAATGTCGACAGACTGCGATATCTTGAAGATATTTTTTTGGGAAGAATAGAAACTTTATATTCAAACCGTTTTAACCTTTCCAAAGCAACCAAATATGCAGATCTTGTAGTAGGTGCAGTCCTTATTCCCGGTGCTAAAACTCCAAAGGTAATCACTGAGGAAATGGTTAAAAAAATGCAGCCGGGAAGTGTTATCGTTGATGTGGCTATCGACCAGGGAGGTTGCGTTGAAACTATTGAACATCCCACAACCCATGCTGACCCTGTATTTGTAAAACACGGTGTAATTCACTATGCGGTTTCAAATATTCCCGGTGCGGTACCTCGCACTTCCACCCTGGCACTGACCAATGCCACCTTGCCGTATTTACTGGAAATGGCAAAGAAGGGTTGGAAGCAAGCTGTTTTGGATGATAAGGCCCTGGCAAAAGGCATAAACATCATGAACGGCAAAATTACAAATTCCGCTGTTGCTGATGCCCATAACCTACCGTATTATCCGGTGGAAGAAGTAATAAAGGATTTCTGATCTTCAGAAAAATCTCCCCTGTAAAGAAGGCGTGCTGTAAGGAAGTATTGCTGTCATTGTTATGAAATTCCCTGCTTGGTTGTCATTCTGAAGGCTTTGCCTGAAGGATCTAAAGGATAAGATTCTTCGCTACCACTCAAAATGCCGGTTCTGTCCAGAAACGTCATATTCATAACAATGATAAAAAATGCTTTCATTGATCGTGGCAGGTACCGCATGAAAATTATGAACACAGTTAAGGAATCATTTTGAGCTCCTTCGCTTCGCTCAAAATGATAGTTTCCTAAAGACACCCCTAAAGGGAGGCTTTTTTAAATTGTTTATATTTTCCAAGGTAGGAAAAAGGAAAATTCGGTTCCGCCTCCCGGACTGTTTTGGGCCCAAACTCGGCCCTCGTGCAACTCAATAATTTTTTTAACTATAGCAAGGCCTAACCCGGTACCGCTTTTTTGCCGGGTTCTAGACTTGTCCACCTTATAAAACCTTTCCCAAATGAAGGGAAGCTCTTGTTCAGGTATCCCAGGGCCGCTGTCTTTTACGGAAACAATAACGCCTTCCGTGCATGTTTTTACTCTTATAGTTGTTGTGCCTCCGTCGGCAGAATACCTTACAGCATTGTCCACAAGATTTATCAATACTTGCTCGATACGATCTTCATCGGCAATAACTGTTGGCACATCTTCTATTTCCGTTGTCAATTCTATGTTTTTATGGTCACAAAGAGGTAAGACTTTTTTAGAAACTCTTTCCACCAAATTCTTAATAGATACATTGTCTTTCTTGATATTTAAATGGCCTGCCTCTATATGTGAAAGCTCCAATAACTCATCCACTAATCGACGTAATCTCAGTGTCTCTTCAAGAATGATATTTAGATATTTATCACGCTCTTTCCGATTTTCAACCATGTCATCCAAGAGAGCCTCAGTATATCCCTGCAGATACGTAAGAGGTGTTCTCAGTTCATGAGAAACATCTCCTAAGAATTCTCTCCTTAAATCCTCCAGTTTTCTTTCCCTAGTAACATCCTGCAATACTGCTAATATTCCCCAAAGCTTTGCATCTTCATCAAAGAGTGGAACCATCCTTGCACTTATGGTTTTTCCATTAATCTTTTTTTCACCACTTACATATTCTCCGCTGTCCTTTACTCGTTCTACCATTGGTTTCAATATGTTAAAATAATTGTTTTCATTTTCTTTCACTTTCGGCATAATATCAATCGCTTGGGGATTAGCCATTATAACATGCCCTTGAGCATCAAATGTGATAACACCGTCGGTCATACTTAGCAGTACATTTTGCAGTTGCTTTTTTTCCTGGTCCAATGCATTAATATTTTCATTCAAGGCATCGGATAAATAATTCATGGTCTTAGCCAAAGTTCCGATTTCATCCTCAGTATCCACATCAACTTTGCTCTTAAATTCACCCTTTGCCATTTCCTGTGCAACTTTTTTCATTTGTACCAGCGGCTTTGATATAGTCCTCGATAATACAAAACTTAATCCTGTGGAAATCATTACTGCTATGGCTGCAGCAAATAATATCAAGCGTCTTATCTGCCATACGGTGTTTTCAATTGACGACATGGGTGAATATAGTATAAGACCGCCGGCTACGCCAGCCTCAGTCCTTATAGGTAAAGCCACTGTTAGCATTGATGCGTCAAACTGGGGCATATGGCCTTTATGCACTACAATATTGCCCTTTAAGACCTCAGCCAGCTCTTTTGACCCAATTGCCACGCCTTTGAGTTTTATTATATTTGAACTGGCTTGAACCAAGTCCCGCCTGTCTATTAACACCGCATGAGCATTGATGAATTTGCTTACATCAAGGAGCTCGGTGGGATTTGTACCACCCAAAATTAAAGATATTAACTGCTGCCCTTCGTTTATCATCTCATTTTTTCGCATGTTAAAATAAAAGTCCTCAAAAACACTGGAAAGCACCAGTCCTGAGAACAAAAGGGTAACAATTGTCAAAATTGTCATGTAAAGCCATAATTTTGTTATAATGCTTTTTTTCGGGTTCACTCTTCCACCTCAAATTTATAACCAATACCCCATATGGTGTTTATATATGAGGCAGCTCGGCTACGACCTAGTTTTTCTCGTAGTTGTTTTATATGTGTGTCAACAGTTCGGAGACTGCCGTAAAAATCATAACCCCAAACTTCTTCCAATAATTTTTCCCGATTAAATACCCTGTCCTTGTTTTTGGCCATAAAATATAAGAGGTCAAATTCCTTTGGAGTAAGTGTAACTTCTTTATCATCTACCTTGACCACTCTGGCTGCCGGATCTATAAACAAGTTGGGAAAAACCAAAACATCAGTTTCACCGTCATCTTTAGAAACCATACGCCTTAAGAGCGCCTTAACCCTAGCTGTTAGTTCTCTAGGGCTAAAGGGTTTTACCACATAATCATCTGCTCCCAGTTCAAACCCCAAGACTTTGTCGAACTCTTCACCTCTAGCTGTCAGCATTATAACAGGTGTATCATATTTTTTTCTAAGTTCTTTGCATACAGTCCAACCATCTACTACAGGGAGCATCAGATCCAGAATGATGAGGTCATATGATGTCTTGGACATCATATCCAAGGCCTGCTCACCGTTAAAAGCCTCATCTACCGCAAATCCTTCCTTTTCCAAATACAATCTTACTAAATCCACTATGCGCTTTTCATCATCAACAACCAATATTCTTATATTATGCACATCTTTGCCCCCCTGATTAATACACCATTGAATCCGTTATTTTTTACCTCTTACCTTTTTGACCTGGTCTTTTTTAAAACCCTTACTAATATTATAGATTTTACCGGTAAACCCGTCAACATATGAATGCTTAAGTTATTCCAAAGTCAAAAAAACACCCTAACAGCATAACACAGGGTGCTTACATCTTACCTTTTCTCATCTCGCCGCTGGATTTATCTATATAGTAATCTCCTTTTATTAAAAGCTCTGAAATAGGTACGATCTTATAGCCACGATTATGGAGCTCCTTTATAATTGGATCTAAAGCTTCTCCTGTATGTTTTCCGTTATTATGAAACAGCACTATGGAACCGGGTTTTATTTGACCTATTACCCTGTCATAAATTGCGCTTGCACTTAAATCCTTCCAGTCCAAGGAATCAACATCCCACTGGATAACATGATAACCTGATTCATTGCAGGTGGTTATAAGGGTGTTGCTGTAGTCGCCAAAAGGGGGTCTAAATAAAGTTGCCTTTTGACCGGTCAGCTCTTTGATTTTATTATGTGTATCGGTCATTTCTTTAATTATTTCTTGCTTTGAAAGGC
>DUNY01000449.1 GCA_012839145.1 Thermoanaerobacterales bacterium | reverse complement strand
GTAGGAAGAATATAATCCCTATCTGTTTAGTTATAATGTCATTTATTTCTTTATTAGTTGTTCCTATTTTTTTAAGTATGCCATACTCTATTCCATCTTGTTTTATCTCGTTAAACAGCTTGAATTATATCACACTTCCAGAAGCTATGAAAAAGAGAATTGCTATGAAAAACCCTGTGAAAAGAACCATACCAAAGCTCTTTCTGGTTTCTTTATATGGAATAGCCTTAGAATAAAAACTGCCTTCATATTTTTCACCTAAACAATCCTTTATCTCCATAGAAGCCGCATAGGTTATTTGCCATTTTTTTATATTTATTCCGGTGTAAACAGCTTTATTTTCTTCTTGTATATCTTTAAAAAATTCTTCAAAGTCTTTGTCATTTAAAACAAAGGTAGCGTCCAATATTTCGTAAAGCCATGATACTTCCTTGAATTTTCTTGCTCAAGTTAAATTCTTTTACTTCCCCGCCTGTGCTTAATCGAATTTTTCCATCAATTTCATCCAATTTATCATGGTAATACGAATCATAATTATAAGCAACTTCATCGGGTTTAACCTCTAATAATTCCTTTCCCAAGGATTTGGCCAATTTATTATAATCGGAATTTGATATCACGAAAAATTTCTTGTCTTTTTCCCCATAGGTTACAATTGCACCCCTTACCTCATAAATCCCCTCGAATTTAATATGGTTTTTCTGTAAAATCGCTTTCACTTCTTCCAAGCTTCTATCGTCATATAGGGTATCACCTTTTTGAATAATGGCTATCTCATGAGGGGTATCAAATCCTTCCAATCGGGGCACTTCCGTAAAGAATGAATATATAGTTTCTGTAGCGGTAAAAGTAAAAGCACCTAGTATGGAAGCCAAAAACAACACTTTGGCAGTATCTTGTAACTTAAAAATAATCTGGGAATATGCCACCATGTTGGTTTTTTTGTAAAGAGCCCGTTCATTTTTTAAAATCCAATCGGCTATAGCGATGCTAAGTTGAGTAAATAAAAAATATGTTCCGGCTACAACTATCAGTATTACCGGTATCATAGCCAGCGGGACTAAACCTCCCGGAACAAACCAAGCTATACCATAACCGATTATTAACAACACCAATCCCAACCCAGCCTTTATTTTTGAAAATTTGGGTATGGTTTTAGGTATTTTATTGGCTTTAAGCTGCTGAACTATTTCTTTATTTCTAATTTGAAAAAGCATGAGGATACTTATAACCTCGAATAAAATAAAGAAAATCAGGATTGTAAGCCCTAGGGCTTTTACTGATATATTTAGGGGAAGGCTTAACTCTAAAAAGACCTCCATCGCCATAAAAAACAGTTTCGAAAAAATCACCCCTGACATTATACCGGTAACTATGGATAAAACCGATAGTATAGTGTTTTCTATAAATACATATTTTCGTATCTGCCCTCTTGTCATACCATACAGAGAAAGAAGTCCGAATTCTTTTCCCCGGGATTTTAAAAATATGGAAGTTGAGTAGCCTACAAACAATATTGAGAAAATCACTATTATAATTTGACTGGCTATCAAGCCGTTAACTACCCCCATTTGAGCTACCG
>DUNY01000462.1 GCA_012839145.1 Thermoanaerobacterales bacterium | reverse complement strand
GACCGAAAGCGTGGTATACGGCTTCGAAGGAGCTCAAGGCAAGGATGTGGCTCCTAGGCTCAAAGAGGCTGAAGAGCTAATTGCAAAAAAGACTTTAGAATTGGAAGAGCAAAATCTCAGGATTGATGTGGAGAGAACTTACTACAATGTGCTTATGGCTGAAGACAATCTAAAAAATGCCAAACTCCAAGTAGAAAGGTCGAAAGAGCAGCTGAAAAATGCTCAAGTGAGTTTTGAAAACGGTGTTGTGGCTAAAGATTCTCTACTAATGGCTGAAGCGGGTTTGGCCCAATCTATGCAAAATCTGCATACTGCAGAGAAAAGCTTAGAACTTGCCCGTATGAGTTTGAACAAATTGATGGGGCGGCAGCTTTCCGCTCCGCTCACTCTGACTACGCGTTTTAAGTACAAGCCAGAAACTATCGACCCTTTAAATGACATGATTCAAAGTGCTTTGATACTGCGTCCCGAAGTGATTCGAGCTCGGGAAATGGCAGAAGTTACCAAATTGAACGCCGATACATCTTTAAGGTACTATGCTAAAAACGCCTATGTTTACCGGAAGGCAAAAGCTGATGCCGAAAAGGCGGAATTGGGTCTGAGAGAGGCTGAGGAATCCATAAAACTTGCGGTAAATGCAGCTTATTTAAATGTGCAAGAAACCGCCGAAAAATTAATGGCTGCTGAAAAGGTCAAGGCAGTGGCCGAGGAAACCTATCGGATTGTAGACCTAAAATATAAGTCCCAGATGGCTACCACTGCAGAACTTTTGGAAGCAAATGAAAAACTTTACGGGGCACAGCTTTTGTACACTTCCAGTGTATTTGACTATAACGTGGCGGTAGCAGAACTTGCGTGTTGGGCCGGTAAAGGCTTAGAGGAAAAGTAAACCGATCCACGGAGGTGACAGTTGTGAAAACAAGTGTGAAAAAACAAGAAAAGCGTTCAAGAATATTAGATGCTGCGGCTACGGTTTTCTCAAAAGACGGCTACCATCGGGCTAAGGTTGAAGAAATAGCCCGTTTAGCAGGAATAGGCAAGGGCACCATATATTTATATTTTGAAAGTAAGAGGCATCTATACTACTGTATGATGAAGGAAATATTTGATGTTTTTCTCGAATCCTTATATGAACAGATTGAACACCAACAGGATTTAAAACAATCTCTCAAGACTGTAATAGAATACACCTTCGATTTCTTAGATAACCATAAGGAAATGACAAACCTCTTAATAAATCGACCTGGTACGGTAGATGAGGATATACAGACATGGCTTTCCTCTCAAAAACAAAAAATAGTTCAATTTTTAGCTGGAATAATCAGGGATTATACCGTAAGCAATGGTTACGGACATGTGGATTCAACCCTTGTTGCCCATTGTTTTTTAGGAGCATTGATTTCTCTTATGGCTGAAAGGTTGTTTGGGCGTAACAATGTGGATGTCTCAAAACTGTCTGATGACATTTTGGAGATGCTTTTCTACGGAATACAACATTTGGCCGTACAAGTATGAGGTGATGATGACAGACATTTCCTTTTGGATAAGACAGTTCTGGGATAAATTGCTTCTCACCAAAAACAGATTCCCAAACATCCACCTTTATATATTTCATCGAAAATAAACAGTCATGACCTACAAAAAAACAGAGGTTTCTAAAGCCACATATTCAAATGAAAACCTCTGTTTTTTTGTAGGAACAGCCTTGACTGACCCGCTATTGTTGTAATTTTGTGGTCACTATGTTAAAATAAGCTTGTTATATTTAAATGTAATTGGATGGTGCAAACAAAATGATAGCTTATAAATTAGGGGAATCATTATATTTGAATATCACCAATCGATGCACAAATGACTGTGAGTTTTGTATCAGGCAGTATGAGCCAGGGGTGGGAGGATACAACCTATGGCTTGATAAAGAACCCACAACTAAGGAAATAATTGAGGCCATAGGCGATCCCACTGAGTATAAAGAGGTGGTATTTTGCGGCTACGGGGAACCTCTCATGCGGCTACAGGTAGTTGTTGATGTGGCTAAGCATCTAAAAAAGACATATCCCAGTGTGCCTATAAGGGTCAACACCAACGGCCAGGCCAACATGATTTACGGTGAAGACGTAACACCCCAGTTTGAAGGTCTCATAGATATTATTTCAATTAGCCTTAATGCAGAAAATGCCGAGAAATACAATGAGATTTGTCATCCGGAATACGGTGAAGACGCCTTTTATTCCATTTTGGAATTCACCCGAAAATCAAAAAACCATGTTCCGAAAGTCATAATATCGGTAGTAGATGTACCAACCATCGATTTGGAGAAAAGCCGCAAACTGGCCGAGGAGCTCGATGTGGAATTTAGAGTACGGAGCAACTATAAAAAGATAGGTTAGCCTATCTTTTTTTATCTTATCAACGATCATGTCCCCATAATAATGAAAGATCTGTTTTCAAGTCAAAATTAATTGGCATTCAAAAATCGTATAATAGTACTGCAACACAAATAAG
>DUNY01000424.1 GCA_012839145.1 Thermoanaerobacterales bacterium | reverse complement strand
ATAACTGGTATCATCATCTTTCTGACCCTTAGCACCAAATTTGTGGATAAGAGAGCACAGCATCAGTGGTGTTGTCTGATTAAGCTTTTCTATCAAATCTCTGCCACTTTTCGTCCTATAAATATCCTCATCAACACCCTTGAATACCTTTTCAATCTGCTTATCAAGCTCATCTCTGTCTGTAATGATAAGGACTCTGGAATCGCTGATATTTTCCCGTATCCATTTAGCAATCCATACCATTGTAAGGCTTTTGCCACTACCTTGAGTATGCCAGATTATTCCGTCCTGTCTTTTCCTTATCCTGTCCATGGCCGCCTTCACACCGAAATATTGGTTTGGGCGGCAAAGTTTCTTTATTCCCCTGTCAAATACAATAAAATCGTGGATAATCTCCAAAAACCTCTCCTTATGACAAAGCCCAATAAGCTGTTTATCCAGGATATGTTCTGCTTTTCCGGCAAGGTCTTTAACTTCTCGGCTTAATGGATCTTGGGCTCTCTTGTCTTCCTTCCAGGTGAGGTAGTATTTCTCAGGTGTTTCGATAGTGGCGTAACGGAGCCCTTCAGTATCGTTGCCAGCCATAACAAGCTGCATAGTATGGAAGAAAGGCTTGATAAAATCAGACTCTTGATTGTCAAGATTTTGCCGAATACCTTCTGCCACTGAAACGGTACTTCTCTTTAACTCCAATACACCTAGGGCAATACCGTTCACATATAAAACTATATCTGGCCTTTTTGTATTTTCTCCTTTGATAGTTACCTCTTCTGCTATGTAAAAATCATTATCACAAGTCTCATCCCAATTGATGAGTCTTACAGTCTGTTTGTTCTCCCCTACATTTTCTCTAACTTCAATGCCATATCTTAAATATCCATATACCTCTTTATTCACATCATAAAGACTGTTGGTTTGATTTGTCACTGCTCTGCTTAGTTTGCTGAGGGCTCTTTCAATCAGTTTTTCACTGTATTTCTTTTCCCTCAAGTAATTTCTAAGGATACGTGTTTCTACATTCCGGTTATTCTCCTCATCCTTCAAATTCCCTAAATATTTGTAGCCCAGTTTTTCTTCAAAAAGCTTAACTACTCTATTTTGGGTAATCCGTTCGATTTCCCCGACTCTACTCATTAAGTCTCACCTTCCCTGTCAAAAGTTTTTCCATCATCCCTTCTTTAATGAGCTTATATTTTTCAAGTTTCTGCTGTAATGCTTCTATTTCCGAGTCCATGTCTGATAGGATTTGGGCTATGGCTTTTTGTTCTTGGAGGGGTGGTACATTAACATTTATTTCTTGATATTCAGAAATATAATACCGTTTGTGATCACCAACATTAAATGGGATAATTTGCATCAAATAATATATAAATTTAATATTTGCATTTTCTTTTGATTTCAATATTTTTATCGCAGACGATCTTACTTTAAATATAAAATCAACATATTTAGATTCTACTGTAAAATCATCAAATAATATTACTGGTAAATCTATATAGCAGTTGAATTCATTGTTAGTCGTTCCCAATATAAATGCTTTATTAGCTGTTAGTACAGGAATTAAACCATGCTTGTCTTCGTCTATTTCTGATTCAATGTATTTCTCAGGTCTTTCATAGTATAACAAATCCTTTACTTTCCCAACTTCCCACCCCCCGGTAAATCCGGGTAATCGCTTTTTGCCTGTTAACAGCAGCTGCATTGTGCCCTGTTTTATTTTCTGTTTTTTATCGATTAATTTTTCTATTGATGTTATTAATTTATCTACATCAGATAAAACCTTGGCAATGGCTTTTTGTTCTGTTAGGGTATGTTTTATATCTAACGGGTAGTTAATAATCGAGTACATTGGAACTCTTCTTTGGCCAGCACTTCCTGTCATTTCCTTTTCTAATTGTTTTCTGAATTTCTTTAATTGAGTATGATAAAAAATATATTTAGGTTCCGCATTTGATTTAGCTCTTAAAACATGAAATTCGGTACTGCCAAAACCTTTTTCTGTTTTTAATTTATCAAGGCAAGCGCCTTTGGAGTTTTCAAAACATGGTGTGATTTTAGCAACAAGAACATCGTCTTTTTCAAAATATGTTAATCCTTTTTTTACTTCCGAATATTTTATAATACTTTCATTTATTATCTTACCATCTTCAGAAACATCCTCCATTGCAATAAATGTTATCTCTTCCTCATTTGAAATATGTTTTTTGTGTATTTTTGTTTCAATTAAATCTCCAAGCAATTGACCACTCTGTTCTATTACCATGCAAATCCCATCCTTTGTAAGTGGGATTTTACTTTTTTGCTTAGTTCTTCTACTCCTGCTTCTATCTCAGGTAGGGTTTCACCATATCTTTCCGAGAGTTCTTTTATTCTGGTAGTAAGTCTGTGGGAGATTCTGTCCATTTCAGTAGTTATTTCATTTATTATGGACACTATCCATTTATCATTTACCAGTATATCTTGGGT
>DUNY01000171.1 GCA_012839145.1 Thermoanaerobacterales bacterium | reverse complement strand
GGAGGTTGTAAGTTTGGAGAAAAAGAACGTTTATGATGAGAATAAAATAGAGGTTTTAGAGGGCATTGAACATGTCAGGCTCCGACCGGGAATGTATATAGGCTCTACTGACAGCCGAGGTTTACACCACTTGGTTTATGAAGTGGTGGATAATAGTATTGATGAAGCAATGGCCGGATTTTGCGATAATATTAAAATAATATTAAACAGCAATAATTCCGTTACTGTCGAAGATGACGGCCGGGGTATTCCGGTCAAAATTCAACCTAAGGTAGGTAAGTCAGCTTTGGAAGTAGCTCTAACTATGCTGCATGCCGGAGGAAAGTTTAACAGCGGCGGCTACAAGGTGTCGGGAGGTCTTCATGGGGTCGGGGTTTCGGTGGTCAATGCTTTGTCACGTTGGATGGAAGTAGAAGTAAAACGGGACGGAGGCTTGTTTTACCAAAAATATGAGAGGGGTAAACCGGTAACTGGCGTTATCAGAAAAGGTGACGCGGAAGAAACCGGAACGAAAATCACTTTCATGCCCGATGATAAAATTTTCGAAGAGACTGTTTTCTCTGCGGATGTGTTGGCACAGAGAATGCGGGAGCAAGCTTTTCTGAATCGTGGAATAAGGATTAAGCTCACTGATGAGCGTACCGGTAAATCCAATGCATATCACTATGAAGGTGGGATAGTATCATTTGTTCAGTATCTGAATCGGAACAAGGATGTACTGCATGATAAACCCATATACATGAGTGCTGCCAGAGATAATATGGAGGTAGAGGTTGCCCTCCAATACAATGATTCATATTTGGAAACGGTGCTTTCTTTTGCCAATAACATCCATACACATGAAGGTGGGACACATCTTAGCGGATTTCGCACCGCACTTACACGGAGCATCAATGATTATATCCGGAAAATGAATTTGTTAAAGGAACAGGATTCAAATCTTTCCGGCGAGGATGTGAGGGAGGGGCTGACGGCAGTACTCAGTGTCAAACTTACAAATCCTCAGTTTGAAGGTCAAACCAAGACCAAATTGGGCAACAGCGAAATGCGGGGTATGGTGGATTCCACCGTAGGTGAAGGAATTTCTCGGTTTTTAGAGGAAAATCCCGCCATTGCACGAGCAATAGTGGACAAAGCAATTGGGGCCGCTAGGGCTAGGGAGGCTGCTCGCAAAGCTCGGGAGCTCACCCGTCGTAAAAGTGCACTGGAACGTTCTGCTTTGCCCGGAAAACTTGCAGACTGTCGAGAAAGAGATCCCAGGCTTTGTGAACTGTTTTTGGTGGAAGGAGACTCCGCCGGCGGTTCAGCCAAACAGGGCAGGGATCCCAGAATTCAGGCAATACTGCCCCTTAGGGGCAAAATTCTCAATGTGGAGAAAGCCCGACTGGATAGGATTTTGAACAATGAGGAAATCAGATCTATTATAACGGCTTTAGGCACAGGAATTGGCGATGAATTCGACATGGAAAAACTTCGCTATCACAAGATAATACTCATGGCTGATGCGGATGTGGACGGTGCTCATATATGCACTTTACTTTTGACATTTTTCTACAGATATATGCAGCCTCTCGTGGAAGCCGGAAAAGTGTATATAGCCCAGCCGCCCCTTTACAGAGTGGTATTGGGGAAAAAAGAGTCTTATGCCTTTGATGATCAGGAACTTTCAGAAGTAATGGAAAGTCTCGGAAATAAAAGAGACCGAGCGGAAATCAAGCGGTTTAAAGGTCTTGGAGAAATGGTGGCTGAGCAGTTGTGGGATACTACGATGAATCCCGATAACCGCACTATTTTAAAGGTCAGTTTGGAAGACGCGGTGGAAGCCGACGAAGTATTCACAATACTCATGGGAGACAAGGTTGAGCCCAGAAGGCAGTTTATTTTTGAACATGCTGCAGAGGTTAAAAATCTTGATATATAAAAGGAGGGAGAGTAAATGGCTGAACCGATTGGCAAAATAATACCAGTAAAAATTGAAGAAGAAATGAAAAAATCCTATATTGACTATTCTATGAGTGTTATTGTGGGTCGTGCCTTACCCGATGTGAGAGACGGTTTAAAACCCATTCATCGAAGAATCCTTTATGCGATGAATGAGCTATCTTTAACACCGGATAAACCTCATAGAAAATCCGCTACCATCGTGGGTGAAGTCATGGGAAATTACCATCCCCACGGAGATGCTGCCATATATGATGCAATGGTGCGTCTGGCTCAGAACTTTTCTACCAGATATCTTTTAGTGGACGGCCACGGCAACTTCGGCTCTATCGACGGAGATCCACCGGCGGCCATGAGGTATACAGAAGCTCGGATGACCAGAATAGCTCTTGAAATGCTATCGGATTTAAACAAGGATACCGTTGATTTTGTTCCAAACTATGATGAATCTAAAAAGGAGCCCAGTGTGCTGCCTTCACGTTTTCCAAATCTCTTGGTCAACGGATCTTCGGGAATAGCCGTAGGAATGGCTACAAATATTCCGCCACATAATCTTTCAGAGGTCATAGACGGTGTTATTATGATGATCGATAATCCTGACGTTACTACCGATGATCTGATGCAGGTTATAAAAGGGCCGGATTTTCCAACGGGAGCTTTGATTAAAGGCTACAGCGGAATTAAGGACATGTATAGAAAAGGAAGGGGTTCTGTGGTGATGAGGGCAAAGGCCACCATCGAAGCCATAGATTCCTCACGCCATCGTATTATCGTCACAGAGATACCCTACATGGTAAACAAAGCTAGAATGCTGGAAAAAATCGCGGAATTGGTTCGTGATAAAAGAATAGAAGGAATATCGGACCTTCGAGATGAAAGTGATCGTCGAGGCATTCGAGTGGTTATAGATTTAAAAAGGGATGCCAATGCCCATGTAATATTAAATCAACTTTACAAACATACCCAGATGCAAAATACTTTTGGAGCCATTATGCTGGCTTTGGTGGATAATAAACCTAGGGTGCTTGACCTTAGGAGCATGATTTATTATTATCTTGAGCATCAAAAAGATGTAATTGTCCGCAGAACTAAATATGATTTAGCCCGGGCTGAAGAGAGGGTACACATTTTAGAAGGGCTCAAGATCGCTTTGGATCATATAGATGAAGTAATTGCGATTATCAGAGGTTCCAAGGATGACGTTACTGCCCGGGATGCTCTAATGAAGACTTTCGGCCTCACTGAAAAGCAGGCTCAGGTTATTCTGGATATGAGGCTCAAGCGACTTACCGCTCTGGAGCGTGAGAAGATTGAAGAGGAGTATGACGGACTTCTTGAGAAAATAGAGTATTATAAAAAAGTGCTTTCCGATGAACAGTTTGTGCTTTCAATTATTCGGAAAGAGATAATTGAGATAAAAGAAAAATACGGCGATGAGCGCCGCACACGGATTACTCATGATGAAGGAGAACTTGATATAGAAGACCTTATAGTTGAGGAGGATGTGGTATTAACACAAACCCATTTCGGGTATGTGAAACGGCTGCCGCTGTCAACCTACCGCAATCAACGACGTGGTGGACGAGGTGTGACCGGAATTACCACAAGGGAAGAAGATTTTGTGGAACGAATTTTTGTGGCTACAACACATCATGTAGTAATGTTTTTCACCGATAAAGGGAATGTATATAAATTAAAGGCCTACGAAATACCGGAATCCGGTCGTACGGCCCGTGGTACTGCCATTGTTAATTTACTTCCCTTAAAGCCCGGTGAAAGAGTAAATGCCATGATAACCATCAAAGACTTTGATGAAGCTCGATATTTGATTTTTGCTACAAAAAATGGCACTGTAAAGAAAACACTGTTATCAGAGTATTCAAGCCCTCGAAAGACAGGGCTAATAGCCATAACTCTTAAAAAAGGAGATAAATTAATTGGTGTG
>DUNY01000206.1 GCA_012839145.1 Thermoanaerobacterales bacterium | reverse complement strand
GAATGGGATTTATTTTCTGACCGTATGCTAGAAGTGATGGAGGAAAGGGCACTAAAGGCCAATTTGGAGAATTTGAAAGTCATTAAAGCTACCTTGGGCTCTGATGTAGGAATAATGGGCGCTGCCGCTGCCGCTTGGGAAATATGTAGATAAACAACGAATGACCTTTATTCCTTAAAGGAATAAAGGTCCGGAGTTTTATACTTATGAACCGCTGTGGAGTGGCGTTATTACATGATATCGTCTAAAGGCGCTTTCCAGTATATTCATCACCAGTCCGTCATACCCCAGTTCACAGGCATCTGCCATTCGTGTTAGAGCACTGAAACCATTCATCAAACCAGGAAGTGAATTTATTTCCAATACATATGGAATGCCGTCCTTTATACGAATGTCTAAACGGGCATAATCTTGGAGCGACAAGACTTTAAATGTTTTTTTAGCTATCTCGGTTATAGTTGCAGTTAATTCCTCGCCGATGAGGGCGGGACATACATAAGTGGTCTTATCTTTATAATATGCCTTGACCTCGAAACTGTAAAATCTTGTCATTGAAGTTGGCAGATTATCCAAACAAATTTCTTCTATAGGCAGTAAAGAGAGCTCATCACCATTGCCCAGTATTCCAACGTGAAACTCTCTTCCATCAATGAAATCGGTAACCATGATGGGAGGATTGTACAGTTTTAAATTTTCCTCAACTTTTGCTTTTAATGAATCCATGTTGTATACGAGGCTGTCTTGGTAAATGCCGCGACTTGAACCTTCATCACAAGGTTTAACAATTACCGGGAAATTAATATCATGCCTATCCAGTTGATTCGAACTATATACGTAAAAAATATCAGGTGTACTAATACCGATGCTTCTTATAAGTTTACAGGTATATATTTTGTTTGAAGCCAAAGAATGGCCTAATACAGAAGAACCTGTGTAAGGTATGCCTACAAACTCTAAAAAGGCAGGGATTTGTGAGAGTTTACTTTTACCTTTTATACCATTACATAGATTAAAAACAAAATCAATCTCTTCTTCACTTAATTTTAAAGGAAGATTGTCATCGGCTTCCAGTATAATACATTCAAAATGTTTTGAAATGACTTCCTGCACACTCTTAGCAGTTCTCCTCTTTTGTTCATCCTCTCGAAAACCCTCTTCATTTGGCAAAAAATCTAATCTGGGTCTGTCAATAAGTACAGCTATCCTCATATCTCAACCTCCTGAAATTTTATTAAATTTAAAAACAAGGAAAAAATAAAGGCTTTATTTTTATAAATAAAAACCTTAAATACAATGGTAAAATATATCAAGTAATCAATATATGTTTTCCGGCAAAATTACCATAGGGATGAATGAATATTATACAAAACAAAGAATATTAAGAATATTAAACGCCATTTATCAGGTTTGGTGGAAAATTAAACTAAAAGAAAAAATGTTTACCAACCATATGATAACACATGCAGAGCGCTGTTGTAAAGGGGTTTAACAGAAAAATAGGCCGAGCCAAAACTATAAATAAATATAATCTTAAAATAGGAATTAACTTGATTCTATGGTGTTAGATAATTAACCCACAGTGTGGTAAAATATAGCTATCATGACTGGGAGGGTTTTTCTTGTTTATTAATCAATTAAGCTCCACTTATCATCAAGCTAAACGATACAAACAGATAATAAACGTGCTGATAAAATACGGATTCGGGTATTTTGTTGAGAGAGTTGGCATAATCCTGCCTAAAGGCTTAGTCCGAGAAAAGCCAGATCCGACGGATAAGATGACCACCCCCCAAAAAGTTGTCATGATGCTACAGGAATTGGGCCCTACCTTCATT
>DUNY01000477.1 GCA_012839145.1 Thermoanaerobacterales bacterium | reverse complement strand
TTTGTCTCAAAATATTCCCTTTTTATCCCAAGGTTCTGTTTGTGAAAAGAAGGCTGCTTAAAAAAATTTCATTTCATCAATTTTATCCAATTTTTAACAGTTGTATTTCATATATTGTTGAACGTGAAATTGCAGAAAATTTAGTGCCTTCATTGGCATTTTTCATAGGTTCACATACTGTTATATTTCAAAGTAGGTGTCCATTTGTTTTATGTTAACGGTTTAATACTACATTTTTTATATATTAATTATCTAATTTCAACAAGTTTCCTTAATATTCCTTCTTAACTTATCATAAATAAGCACACCAAGAACAATAAAACCAGTTACAAATGGGTTTTAGATGCGATATTAATGGGAGTAAATATAAATTTGATTTAATTCTAAAATAAAAATAAATAATGGCTAAAAGTAAAATACCAGGTATAATTTACCAACTGTGACCAAAATAAACTCTTCAAAAAACAAGGAAGTTTCAATTAGGATCTTACTAGTGTGTTTAATTTTTATAAAAAGTATAAGCTGCATATTTCTCCGAGGGGCAGATTGTTCCCATTTTAATGGGGAGAATTGCTTTTAGGGTTTGAGAACGACTTATTATAGAGTGTGATATAATAGATTTAGCGGGAAATATTTTATCTTCTTTCTAATTTAGTTGAATAAAATGATTGAATTAAAGGTTAAAACCGTTACTGTAGATATAAGCGGGAATTTTTCAGTGATTTTGGTTGATAAAGAAGAAGAAAAAATGGTGCTACCCATAGTGATTGGCGCACCAGAAGCCCGTAACATAGTCATGCCCATCCAGAGCGTGACACCACCCCGGCCTATGACATATCAGATATAAAATTTTAAGATAATATAACATATATTACCGCTTTTTACTGTTACCCTTCCTTATCTCAGATACTGCATCACATGCCATGTAATACATTTTTTCAACACCAGCTTTTGAAGCTTCAAAACTGTACGCATTATCTTTACAAATTCCAATATTACCTGCTTCTTTTGCAGCGTCAATGTTTGCTCCAAGGAAGATGAATTCCCAGTTATATTTTTCCTGCTGATGTTTAATAAGTTCCTTAACTTTTTTATAGGAGAACTCCCTGCTGGAGTTTTCCAAACCATCTGTTGTTATGACAAATATAACCTTACCAGGTCTTGTTTCTTCACTTGTTTTAGACAACCTGTAACCTACATCAAGGATAGTTTTTCCTACAGCATCTAAGAGAGCTGTACTCCCCCTCACATAATACTCTTTATCCGTTAATATAGCTTTGTTGGCATCAATACCGTTCCATAGTATTTCATATCTATCATCAAATAAAACTACCGTGACAAGCGTTTCACCTTCCAATTGTCTCTGTTTCTCAATAAAAGCATTGAAACCACCAATTGTATCAGTTTCAAGCCCTGCCATGGAACCGCTCCTATCAAGCAAAAAAATAATCTCTGTTAAATCCCTATTCATATTTACCATCCTTTCAATTTTCTTTCTGATATAATATTATTTGAATTCATCCATTATTTGGTCGCTTGTCAGGCGACATTTGGAAGGGTAGGAAATAGACATGCTTGATAAAAAGCTTTTAATTGAATTACAAGAATATATAGAACCTACATTTCGCACCCCCACTAAAACAATTAATCTAATTTAAAAAAATATTTTCAAAAACCGCAGAATTGGGAAAATATGGACTTGTACTTTTCCACAATTTAGTATATCATTGTACTGGTGATGACAATGATAAAAACAATAATACCTCATAACCCAGGACCTGGCCCCACACTTGTTGCTCTATGCGAAATATTAAAAATAGCTAAAACCATAGATACCCTTGTTGACTGGGATGAAAAACAATGCAAATTATCTCCTGGCACTAGAATTGTAGCCATGCTTCTTAACATATTCTCAGGAAGAACACCTCTTTACAGAGTAGAAGATTTTTTTAAAGGGCAGGACCTACCTAATCTCTTTGGCGTTGGTGTAAAATCCTCAGACTTTAACGATGATGCCCTTGCAAGAGCCCTAGATAAACTTATTGAAAAAGGTCCTAAGAAGGTAATATCAACCGTAATGCTTAACGCTATAGCTATAGAAAAAATAGATATCTCCCACCTGCATGCAGATACTACATCAGTATCCGTATATGGCGAATATGATATACAGGAAGAAGGCTTTATCGACATTGTAAGAGGCTTTAGTAAAGACTATAGAAATGACTTAAAACAGCTTAAAATAGGTTTAGGTGTAAACCAAGAAGGTATACCCGTTATAGGTGAACCTTTAAGTGGCAATAAAGACGATAAGACCTGGAACTTTGATTTCATAAAGTCTTTATCAAGCTGTATTGGAGAAGAAGTAGATTTGAAATCTATCACCTACGTAGCAGATTCTGCACTCATTACGGAGAAAAACCTTGCAGAGCTTAAAGATATGTTTTTTATCTCCAGATTTCCCGCCACCTTTAAGCTTGAAAAACAGTTAATAGAACTTGCCTGGCAGAAAGATAATTGGCAAGATATCGGTAAGCTATCTGACAGCAAGAAGGCTGCCGAGTATAGATACCAAACCTTTATTAGGACAATCAAAGACAATAAATATTATTTCGTTGTGGTCCATTCTTCAAATCTTGATAAAAGAAAGCAAAAGACCATAGATAAAAACATAGACAAACTCTATAAAAACCTTGAAAAAGAAGTAAAAGCTTTAAGCAAAAGAGAATTTGCTTGCACGAAAGATGCCGAGGCTGAGTTTGCTCTATTTGAAAAAAAGCATAACAACCCATTTTACCCATTGATTCATGAAGTTATAGAAATCACAAGAGCTAAAAAGAGACAAGGTAAAGGCAGACCTCCAAAAGACTATATCCCTGAAGAAGAGACTATCTACAAGATAAAGTGTAGTATACGAGACTTGGATTTAGACCAAAAACAAAAGGCTATAGACAAGGCCAGCTGCTTTGTTTTGATAACTAACCACTTTAACAAAGCTCCTGTAGATATTTTAAAGGAATATAAAAATCAAAATTCTGTGGAGACTTCCTTTAGGTTTTTAAAGAATCCTGTTTTTCTTAATGAAATTTTCATGAAGAAACCCAGTAGGATAGAGGCACTGACCTATGTAATGCTTCTTGCACTTTTCTTGTATCAGGTTCTTCAAAGGCGTGTTAGAAATGCCCTTGCTAAAGAAGGTACGTATCTTGTTGTGCAAGGCGGTGTTAAAACAACAAAACCCACTGGTAATAGGATCCTTGAGTTATTAAATCCCATTAATACTGCTATTGTTGTTAATACTGATGACACTATTGAAAGGTTTTTGTCAGGCAAACAAGAGGAGGAAGTTACTTCTTTGCTCCGTCTAATAGGCCTTAAACCGGAGATTTATACTATGGTAAGGCCGGATCCATTTTTTCGTAGGGAATGATAATTAGAAGTTATTATGGGTTAGGGTGCGAAATGTGGGATTATAAGACATACTGAAAGAGTAAATATAACATTAGGTCTTTTCCACCCGAAAAGGGCGAAATATATGGGTTGACTGATTAAAGCCAGTAAAGTCAGCCGAAACAAGTATCTGTAAAAATTCCCGGTTTTGGAGGACCCACGAACAAGTAGAAAACAGTATATGGGAAAAGATATACGACCGATAATTCTTAAAACTGCCATATGGGGAACGAACACCGCCCCGATATGGTCTATCAACATTGTTATCATGGCGATTAATTCTAACATGGGATTGCTCCTTTAATATAATCCTTTTTCAATTATAAGCTTGGCTTGCTATTCTGACAACATCAATATTTTCCTAAACCTGTGTTTATTTATTGGTTGATGTTTTCAGATTTGGGTTAACAGTAACCCGTTTACCTCTTTTTACTGTATTGTTTGTTATTTTGCTTCTGACGAAAGTATGCTATTATTGTCACCTGTAAGTTCCGTGGCTCATCCGAGGACAATTGGTATTGAATTATTATTTTTTAAAGGTTATACTTTTTCTAAAGATTTATTACTTAATTATAGGGGAATTTTAATGAATAAAAATAGGATTCTGG
>DUNY01000329.1 GCA_012839145.1 Thermoanaerobacterales bacterium | reverse complement strand
TTTTTCTGGCCCGTAATCCTTATTCTCGTAGGTATTAAAATCCTAACTCATAGAACATATGGCGGCTCGGCTAATACAGATGATACGGTAAATTGTTTCGCAATATTTTCAAGTATTGTAAATAAGAATGAGTCAAGGAATTTTAAAGGTGGCAGCATTACTGTTATTTTCGGTGGGGCTGAAGTGGATCTGAGGAATGCGACCTTATGCCCCGATGGAGCTTTTCTGGACATATCAGCGGCTTTTGGCGGCATCGACATCCGGGTTCCACCTGAATGGAAAGTTGCCATAACCGGCATACCAATTTTTGGAGGTTGGGAAAATAAAACAGTAAGCATAGAGAACTCGCAACCGGAAACTCCTGTCTTAAATGTCAGATGTCTAGCTGCCTTTGGAGGAATTGAGATAATGAATTAAATTAATTCCTTTTAGCTTGGTCCTGTACGCTGACCTTACTGCGTTTATCCTTAAATCAAAAACTAGGATGGATTATTTTTTGTCAATAATATATAATTGTTTTAACATTGAACTAACCCGCCCTAAGTCCCTCCCTTCTATTGGCGGCAGGTGCCAAAAGGCGGTTAAGTCCAGTATGAACTCGACTAACATTTAGTGGGGGTCTAACCCCCTCCAAATAAAGTCTCGTTCAATTAATCAGGCTGAACTGTTTCGATATAAACAAACTCGCCGTCCTTTACCTGCTTTATCACTGCACTCTTGTTGGCATCGCCGTTCTCATCAAGAGTGATTATACCGGTTGCACCTTTGAAATTTTGTATTTTGGCTATTTCGTCCCTGATGGCCTGAGGATCATCAGAACCTGCCTTTTCAATGGCTTCTTTGGCTACTAAATAGGCGTCAAAACCTAAAGCTGCAAAAGCACTTGGTGGTTGGCCGTGCTTTTTCTCAAAGGCATCCAAAAATTCCTTTGAAACTTCGGTAACAGGAGCTTCAGCAGTATAATGGGTGCTGAAAGCCACTCCTTCCACTTCTTTGCCGCCTATCTCTATAAATTCAGGAGCTTCGTAAGTATCGCCGCCAAGGAACGGTGCGTTAATGCCTAAGTCTCTAGCCTGCTTTATGAGAAGAGCTGACTCACCGTAGTTCCCCGGAGCAAATATCACATCAGGTTTCAGATCTTTTATTGTAGTAAGCTGTGCGGAGAAATCCTGGTCATTTGTTTTGTATTTTGCCTCGGCAACGATGGCGTCCTTATCGCCAGTAAGCTCAACAAAAGCTTGTTTAAAAAAGTTGGAAAGTCCGACTGAATAGTCATTTGCCATATCCATTATTATGGCAGCCTTTTTGGCCTTTAAGGTATTGAATGCATATTTAGCCATAACTTTCCCCTGGAATGGATCGATGAAACAAACTCTGAAATAATATTCATTGTCAAGTGTTACAAGGGGATTTGTGGGTGAACACCCCACTACCGGAACTTTTTTCTCTTTTGCAACTTGTCCACCTGCCATAGAGTTTGAACTACCGTAGGAACCGATAATTACGCTGACCTTATCTTTTTCAATCAAGCGTGCTACAGCATTTGCAGACTCAGTCTTATCTGTTTTGTTATCGACGATAAACAGCTTAACTTCCTTGCCCAGTACTTCGGGATACATCTCCTTTGCCAGCTCAATTCCCTCTACCGTCATTTGACCACCGGCTGCACTTGCCCCGGTCATAGGCTCGTAAACACCGATTCTGATAACTTCATCCTCAACAGATTTCTGTTCGGTTTCTTCAGCTTTCTTTTCCGTTTCAGCCGGTTTGCTGCCGCAACCTGATAACATGAGTGATACCATTAACAAAAGAACCATAGAAATAAAAAATAGTTTTTTCATCCCTTTAAATTTCATTTGATATCCCCCTTTTAGATAGTAGTCATACTTAAACAAAAAATAGAATTTTACACTAAATTAAAAGAACACCCCCTTTTTTGTCCACACCATATGAATACTTGTCTATGATATATAGAGTACCACCCTTT
>DUNY01000300.1 GCA_012839145.1 Thermoanaerobacterales bacterium | reverse complement strand
TCCATAAAAGCATTTATATTTTGGCTGGGGTCTATGACTTTTGCTCCCTTTAAAAGTTTTTTCATTATCGGCTTCCTCCTATCAGGTGGTATAATACAGCCATACGAACGGCAACACCGCTTTTTACCTGGTAGTTTATGACTGATTGGTTACCGTCGATTACTTCAGATGTGAGCTCAACTCCTCGATTTACAGGTCCCGGATGTAATAAAAGTGCATCGGGTTTAGCTAAGGCCAGTTTGTCCCTGTCTAGGCCGAAGAATTTGGCATATTCCCTCACAGTTGGGAAAAGTCCGTTTTGCTGCCGCTCTAACTGTATTCGAAGGGCTATTACAACATCTGCATCCTTTATTGCTTCGTCAATGGTTTTTGCCAATTTTGCCCCGGTCTTTTCTATGTCAACGGGCATCAATGTGCTGGGTCCGGCTACGAAAACTTCTGAACCCATTTTTGTAAATCCAAAAATATTTGATCTGGCAACTCGGCTGTGGAGAATATCTCCGAAAATAGCCACCTTAAGACCGGATAATGTGCCCTTTCTTTCCCTTACGGTAAGCATGTCCAATAAAGCCTGAGTGGGGTGTTCGTGAGTTCCGTCACCGGCGTTGATTATTGAAGCGTTGATATGGTTACACAAATAATTGGCGGCTCCCGAGGAACTGTGCCGGATAACCACTGCGTCAACACCCATCATTTCCAAAGTTTTGGCGGTGTCCTTTAGTGTTTCGCCCTTTTGTACACTGCTTCCTGATGATGCAAAATTGATGGTGTCTGCACTTAGATATTTGCCCGCCAGTTCAAAGGAAGTGCGGGTCCGGGTGCTTGGCTCGTAAAATAGGTTCACCACTGATTTTCCACGAAGTGTGGGAACCTTTTTTACATCACGGTCTATGATTTCTTTAAAGGAATCAGCCGTATCCAAAATGATTTCAATATCGGATTTCTTTGCTTGCTCTAGCCCTAAAAGATGTTTTCCACTGAGCATGAAACTCCTCCTTCCCAATAATCCTTCCAAAGTAGATTCTGATTTACGTTGTAAAAAATACACATTTTATTTTCTGCATCGAGAGATTAGATTATTATTATGAAAAAACCCTGTCCGCAAGGGGCAGGGTTTGTGGCAGTCGGGATTTTTTGGTACAGCTTGAACAGGAATGTACCAACTTATTTTCAAAAAATGCCTTTTTCCGAGGCGGAAAAAGGCATTCGTATCCCAAAGTTTATCAAAATGCGTTTCACCTTGCCGGCCTCGCTGGACCAGATTTAAAGGTACTGCATTGGTTTTGTTTTTTGTTTTTTTTAATATATCATAAGGCTTGGATGTTGTCAAATTTTATTTTTAAGATCTTTGCATACAGTAATGCAATGGTGCTTTTTTGTTGTTGAGGATTGTTAAATATGGTATTATTTACATAAGGTAATCGGATAAGCAGGGTGTGGTTGCCACCTACTTCTTTAGGGAAGGAGGTGGTGGGTATGGGTACATATGAGGTTCTACAGCTTTTAATATCATCCTCGATGCTAGCCTTATCCCTTATCTCCTTGATTATTGTGCTGATAAAGGCAATAAGCAAAGGAAAAAAATAATCACCCTGCCGCCAAGTTAGGGTGATTATTTTTATAATTACTACTACGTGGCAACCGCACTTGTGCGGTTCCGATTGCCTTTATCTATAGTATATCACAATTTTTCCAATAGTAAACACTTGAATCCACAGAAATCACAAAAAAGGTTTGTTGTCAAATTTTTTATTGGTACAGTTTCTGCTCAAATTCACTTCGGATTTTATCATAATCAAATCCCAATGAAAGGAGCACAAGTAATTTGATTCTGGCTTTAAACGCAGATAAATCTTCTCCGAATATTACGCCCATACTCCTTAGCTGCCTTTCTGCGCCTTCATAACCGTATGTGTCGGTAAAAAGTCTACCGGTGGGCACCCGTGAGGTTAAAACTACCGGGATGCCTTTGTCGATTGCTTTTTGTATGCCCTCAAGCATTGCTTTTGGCACATGACCTCCACCCACACCTTGTAATATAATTCCGTCAACATCGCCTTTAACACTGTTTTCAATCATCCTGGAATCTGAACCAAGGTAGCTTGGAATGATATCTACGGTTTTGTCAAAATCACCGATTCCATAAGTATCTCTTATAGTTGGTGTTCTAAACCATAAAACCTTATTGTTGCTTATTGTACCTATGGGACCGAATTCTAGGCTCTTGAACGTATCCACTCTGCTCCTATGAAATTTTGTAGCTTCTCTTGCCGGGACGATTTCAGAAGAGAATACAATTACAACTCCCACTTCCGCTGTCTTATCATTTGCTGCTACAAGTATTGAATCCATAAGATTTAATTGAACATCAGAACTTATGGATGACGGGTTTCTCTGAGCACCTGTCAGGACAATGGGAATTCCAATGTCGGTAGTCAAATCAAGGAAATATGCTGTTTCCTCCATGGTATCCGTTCCATGTGTAATTACTACCCCGTCAAAACCCTTATCCTTTAAATCAATTACTAGATTTCTAAGCTCTACTAAATCTTCATGGGTTATTTGTGGACTGGGTACATTTTTATACGCAACGTCACTAACATCAATATGTCCACTAATACTTGGCAATGTCTCTATAAGTTCCTTTGCTCCAAGGGCAGGAACAGCTAAGCCTGATTTATCAACCTTCATGGCAATAGTTCCGCCCGTGGATACTACAGCAATCTTTTTTTTCATG
>DUNY01000391.1 GCA_012839145.1 Thermoanaerobacterales bacterium | reverse complement strand
GGAGAAGTTTTATCTTTGGAAAATATGCTTTACGGTCTTTTACTCCCGTCTGGTAATGACGCGGCGGTAGCAATTGCTGAGCATATAGGAGGAGGTACTGAGGAAAAATTTGTACAGATGATGAATGAAAAAGCTTTAGAATTGGGAGCATTGAATACGCATTTTAATAACCCTCATGGTCTTGATGACCCAGAGCACTATACAACTGCAAAAGATCTTGCTTTAATTGCAAGATATGCATTTAGCATTCATAAATTCCGCGAAATAGTTAAAACTAAATCAAAAGAGATAAAAGAAGGGAATTACCCTAGATATATATTCAGTACCAATAGACTGTTATGGGAATTTGAGGGTGCCGACGGCATTAAAACCGGATACACGGGAAATGCGGGAAAATGTCTTGTAGCATCTGCTGATAAAGAAGATGTTCAACTGTTATCCGTAATTCTAGGAACACATAATCATTTTGCCGATTCTTGCACATTGTTGGATTTTGGATTTAACAATTACAAGCTTACACCTCTCATAAGCAAGAATAAATATTGTACAACTGTAAAGGTAGAAAGTGGATCAAGTGATGAAGTGGATTTAATGACAAAAGACGATATCAGCCTAGCACTAATGGAAAATGAAATTGTAAAACTTAATTTGATCGTTCCAAAAAGCATCAAAGCTCCTGTTTTCAAAGAAGAGCAAATAGGTGAATTACAGGTTTATGTTGGAAGAGATTTAGCATGTTCAACTTCTCTCATTGCAATGAGCAATATAGATATTAAAAAATACACTTACATTTTATATAAATTCTTTAGAGTTTGGATGAAAGGGTAATGAAAAATCTATAAATATTTCTCAAAAATTATTTTTCGTGAGAAGGATTTTCGTTATTTATGTCGAATAAGTATAATAGAATAGCTCATCAATGATGAGGAGGCGACATTTTCATGACCGACCCATACAAAAAAAGAATGTTTAAATCAAATCCCTATGCAAAAAAGAAACCTTTAAAGGGCAATTTGGTTGTAGTCTTGGACGGGAAATATGAGAAGCGTGGTTTACAGCTGATTCCGCAAGCTTCAAGATGTTTAATCGCCAATGAGGTACACGAAATGATTTTAACAGATGAAGACAAAAAACCCGGAGACAATGTAAACAAAATAGCATATATAGGGTTTTTTGCAGTAAAGGAAAGCACCGTAATTATTGTGGGAGATGAAGTTAAAATAAACGGACAAGTAATTGGAAAAATTGCAGGATTCGATGAAACCCATATGCCAAACCACTACAATATTGTAATATATGGCACAGACCGTATTTCGGGAAACGAAAGAAATCTTGACCTGAATGATGAGGTTGTTATTGGATAATTAGCTTGTTTATTTTTTGAAAGGAGGTGTTGCAGATGTCTTTTGAAAAAAAAATTGAAGAAATGGGTATTACATTACCTGAGCCACCAAAACCGGTAGCAGCATATGTTCCTGGAGTCAAAGTAGAAAAGTACATTTATACTGCAGGGCAAATCCCCTTTGTCAATGGAGAATTAAAATATAAAGGCAAGGTCGGCAAGGAAGTAACCGTGGATGATGCTTATGAAGCAGCTAAAATATGCGTATTAAATTGCCTAAGTATAGTGAAATCTTTGGCTGAAAGCCTTGACAATGTTGAAAAAATCGTTAAAGTCGTTGGTTTTGTTAACAGTGCCGATGGTTTTAACCAGCAGCCTAAAGTTATAAATGGAGCTTCAGAGTTACTGGGGCAGATTTTCGGTGACGCGGGAGCTCATGCTCGTTCAGCTGTCGGTGTCAGTCAACTTCCAATGGATGCCACTTGTGAAGTGGAACTTATAGTAAAATTAAAATAATAGGGAGGAATAAAAATGGCTAAATTTACAAAGAAGTTTGAGATGTATAAATCTCTTCAAGCTAATACTGCTAATATTTACGCAGATGCTCGAAAAGCTGCTGATGAAATAGGTATTCCCGCGGAATTACGGGGCAAATTCGGACTCACAGGAGCTATTTCAGGATGCCCGGGACCATTAAATAAAAAAGTAAGGTCTGCTATGGAAAAAGGCGCTACTGAAGTTATTCCTTTGACTAAACTCGTAGACGAAATTCGTTCTTTGGTTAAAGATGTTTACGGTGATGAATACGATGCAGCACCAATTAGCACCTGTGAAGCGGGAATTTGGGTGGCTTTTGATGTACTGTTTTCACCACCAATGCAGGGCCGTGGTGACAACTATCAGGCTCGCTATATTATCCCCTACGAAAAGCATTTGCACCACCATGGTGGTTACGGAAGGCCATTCCCTGGCAGATTTAAAGATATACTCGCAGATAGAGGGTCTACTGCCGGTGAATTAGGTTTCTATGGCAAGAGGCAGAATAACTTAAGTATGTATATAGCACCATTAGTGGGAGCCGATTATTCGGTACACGGTATAAAATATCATCCCACTTTTCAGTTAACAAAGGTTGACCCTGAAGCATCAGCTAAGAAGATAAAGACTATAGCTGAACGCCACGCTTGTATGCTTACTGGTATTACATCACTTGCTTATGATACTCCCGGATACGGATATGGTGTAAAAGACAATGATGGAGTACCTGTATTACAGAAACGCCTAGCAGAGATTGCCAAGGACTTTGATGTACCTTATGTGATGGATAATGCTTGGGGTGTTCCTTTTGTAGGGCACGACATCTCTAAGAGCGGTGCGGATGTAATCATATACAGTATGGATAAAGCCAGCGAATCTCCAACATCAGGTTTGATAATAGGCAAAGAAGAATATATGGTACCTATTCGTAGAGCCCTCGGAATGCACGGAGATCGGTACGGAACCACTGCATCCTACGGAAAGGCCGCTTATGTAGGGTTTGATCCCGGTAAAGAGGCTATGCTTGGTATGATTGCAGCACTAAAAGAGCTTAAAGACAATCCTGATGATCTTAAAAAGCCAGTTGATGATATGTATAATATCATTAAAGAGGAGTTTGACCAAATCAATCCCAAGATAAAGAAAGGCTTGATCATATCCAAATCCTACAACTCCAGAGCGGTAGAAGTTAACTATGAAAATACCTGGAGTGGTAATGAGCTAGGGTTTCCCATCTTCTCCATTGAAGATATGTACGGAGGAAGCCAATTGTTGCAAACTGGACTTTCTCAGATGGGTGTTATTCCTACGGTAGCTTATGATGGAAATATTCTAATCTCCCCAGGACTTGGGACAACTGATGACGATGGTCAAATAATTGATAACAAATTCAGATACGCCGTAAAAGCTTTGGTCAAGCTTATGGAAATCATTGCCAAGTACAGTGGATATATAGATTAAAGGACAAATAGCCAGTGATTAACGCCAAGGTTAGTCCTTGGCGTTAATTAAAATATATATATTAAGGAGGTTTTTGCATGCCCAAAGTAGTTGTGATAGGCGGCGGATGGGCCGGCTCAGGAGCAGCAATTTCAGCAAAAAAAGCCGGTGCAGATGTAGTGTTATTGGAAAGAACCGATATGTTATTGGGAACAGGCCTGGTCGGTGGAATCATGAGAAATAATGGTAGATACACTGCAACTGAGGAAATGATTGCCATGGGCGGAGGTGAACTTTTTCAGGCCACAGATCGTGTAGCACGACATAGCAATATCGATTTTCCCGGTCATAAACACGCTTCTCTATATGATGTTGCATTAATCGAGCCTACCGTGAAAAAAGTTCTACTGGATTTAGAAGTGGAAGTTCACACCGAGAGCCGAGTAAAGGATGTAGTAGCTGAGGGTAATAAGTTGTTAGCCGTTGTTACAGATGATGGCAGGAAATTCGAAGGTGATGTTTTTGTAGAATGCACCGGAACAGCCGGACCCCAGGGAAACTGCACCAAGTATGGTAATGGTTGCGCTATGTGTGTTTATAGATGCCCAAGTTACGGCCCAAGGGTGAGCATTGCCGCCAAAATGGGAGTAAAGGAAATGATGGCTAAAAAAGCCGATGGCACATATGGCGCTATGAGTGGCTCCTGCAAACTTTTCAAGGAATCTCTTTCAAAAGATATCATTGACAAATTGGATTCTACCGGTGTTGCAGTTATAGCCGTACCGGAACATGCCAAAGAAGGTGCAGAGATCCTCACTAAAAAAGCCTGTCAACAGTATGCCTTAAAAGAATATGTGGAAAATGTTATACTACTGGATACAGGACATGCAAAGCTAATGACACCCTTCTTCCCACTAGATAATTTGAGACAAATCCCTGGATTTGAAAATGCACGATATGAAGATCCTTATGCAGGAAACCTAGGTAACTCTATGAGATATCTGGCCATTTCACCAAGAGATAACCATTTAAAAACCGAAGGATTAGAGAATGTCTTTTGCGGAGGCGAAAAAGCCGGACCATTGGTAGGCCACACTGAAGCTATATGTACCGGAACATTGGCCGGTGCAAATGCAGTTCGCTTGGCAGCCGGCAAAGAACTCATTCAAATTCCTGAAGAGCTTGCCATTGGTGATGCAATAGCTTATGTCAAGGAACAAATGAAAACCGAAGAAGGTATATCGAAAAAATACACTTTTTCCGGCTCCGTTTATTTTGAAAGAATGAAAAACCAAGGACTATACACAACTGATGTAAATGAAATAAAAGATCGTGTAGAGAAAGCGGGAATGACAAACGTATTTAATCAGAAAGTTGTATAAAAACCGTATGCAGGGAACAATATATAAAAGGGGTCATTTACATGACTCCTTTTATATTCAACAATACGGAGGGAAAACAATGGTACAACTTTCGGCCATACATTGGATATACTTTGGAATGGTTATACTGATTGTTATAACGATGGCTTTAAGAAAAGATACAGTGTTACCCTGCATTATCGGAATATTTTTAGTTGGTTTTGTTTCAACAGGTAGTATATGGAAAGCTGTTCAGGTTTTATTTAACGCCTTAATTGCCGCAGGAACAGAGTTTTTAGGGTTAATAACGGTAATAGGATTGGTGGTAGCCATGTCCAAATCTATGGGAGATGTGGGAAGTGACTATATCATAATGAAACCAGCGGCTAAAATTATGGTAAACCCGGATGTAGCTTTTTGGATATTGGGTTTTATTATGTTAATAGTCACTCTGTTTGTATGGCCTTCACCTGCTGTGGCTTTAATAGGTGCTATAATGTTACCCATTGCTGTAAGAGCTGGTCTATCAGTAATGGGAGCGGCTGTCGCAATGAATATTTTTGGTCATGGCATTGGCCTTTCCGGAGATTATATTATTCAAGGTGCTCCTGCTATTACCGCTAAAGCGGCCGGCTTTGCAGATGCAGCCTCTGTAATGAGTGCCAGTCTGCCACTATGGCTTACAATGGCTATTGTCACTACAGTTTTGTCTTACATTCTTATGAAAAGAGATCTTTCAAAAGAGAGAGCGAAAGATGAAGAACACCGTTTATCATATGAAAGCACCGAAGAAAAACAAGGTAATAAACAGTATTCAACAACTGCTTATATTGGTGCTGCCTTATTTGTGATTCTCTTTTTTGTTGACATACTTTTACTTTTAAAATATAAATTACGGGGCGGAGATGCTACTGCGTTAATTGGAGGAACAGCTCTTGCTATAACTTCTATAATTACCGTTATAGGTTTCGGCGCAGATTCTTTAGAAAAAATAACAGATTATATAAGAGAAGGTTTTTTGTTCGGTATGAAAGTATTTGCACCTGTTATAGTAATCGGAGGTTTTTTCTTTCTAGGTTCCGAAGCTACCGCAAAAACCATATTAGGATCACAAGCCACAGGTCTACTTTCTGATTTAGGTATCGCTCTTTCACAGGCCGTTCCGCTCAGCAAAATACCTGTAGCTTTTATACAGATGATAATAGGAGGCATAACAGGATTGGACGGCTCCGGATTTTCAGGCCTGCCCTTAGTAGGCTCTCTAGCAGAAACTTTCAGTACAGCAATAAAAGCTGATAAAGCCACTTTAGGTGCACTTGGGCAAATATCAGCAATATGGGTCGGTGGTGGCACAATAATTCCATGGGGAATAATTCCAGTAGCTGCTATAGCTGGTGTAGACCCCAATGATTTGGCACGAAAAAATTTTATCCCTGTAATAACAGGCCTTGTGATAACAACAATAGTAGCTATAATTATTTTATGACTTTAAACAGGAAAAATTTCATAGAAAATAACTATATTCGATCTGCCCTTACACTTATATTTTTGAAATAGTTCAGTTACAGGATTTTTTACTATTTATGTGGAAATATTTTTATAATAATGGTATGCTAAAATTGTATGTGTAATACACCAATGGGGAAATACCATAGACAATATAGTTATGTTATCTGGATTACAACATATGTTATTTGGCGTTTCGTTTAATTTTTATAATAAACGGGGGTTTGACATGCTACATGAAAAGCAGCGACTATTGTTTTTTGTTTTAAAGGCCATCGACAACTCACAGGTACCGGTCGGATCAGGTTACATACGTAACAACTTACAAATCCAGGGTTTTGATATCAGCGAGGCAACTGTAGGTAGAATGTTAAGGCAATTGGATATAAAAGAATACACTGAAAAAATCGGTTTTAAAGGGAGAACGCTAACTCCTAAGGGTAAAATAAAACTAGAAGAACTGGAACGTGAAAATACGATTAACTATTATGGAAAAGAATTGTTGAATGTTATAAGGGTAACAGGAAAACAAGAACTTCTTGATGCATTAATGGCCAGAAAAGCAATTGAAAGTCAGCTGGCAAAATTAGCGGCTATGTATATAACCGATGAAGAACTTCAGGAAATGAAACAGGTCATCAAAAGACAACAAAAGCATGTTAATGAGGGCATCTCCATAGCCGAAGATGATGTAGAGTTTCACAAGATTATATCTAAGGCAGCGAGAAACAGGGTATTAGATGCTGCCATGGATTTGATCAGGCAGCATGGACAGCTTTCGCCCATGCTTGAGTATATAAGAAAAGAAGTTAAGAGTTCAGTTCTTTTAGATCATAAGAATATTTATAAAGCTATTGCTTCCAGAAAACCGGAAATGGCGGAAGAAGCAATGGTACGCCATATTGAAAAACTTGAAAGAGATGTTAAAAAATATTGGGAAATAGTGTATGAAAAAAATAACGGCATTGATATTGTAAAGAACTAAGATAAAGCTCTTTTTATTACATTAAACCACTCATCCTTGATGAGTTAAGTGGAGGAGATAACATGTCGATTTTGGATAAAATAATGGACGCTATTGACTTGGAAACGTATTTAGTGTGCAAAGATGAAGATGAAGCAGAGAAGCTAACAAAGGAATTAATGGAAAAGTTTGGCTTTAAAGATATATCCATAGTTTTTATTCAACATCAGGGTCCGGGCGCAAGAGTCAGAGCAAGAGGTTATATATATAAACCCGGTGACCGTTATGGTTGGCTTTTCAAGCAAAGTTATTAAGGAGGGAGAATACTTCGATGAAAAAAAAGAAAGTTTTGTTAGCACCACTTGACCCAGTTCATGACATAGGACTAAAAATGATAAAAAGGGGATTGGAACAGAAAGGGCATGATACTTTACTTATGCCTCCGGATTATTCACAAGAAGAAATAATTAAATCAATCATTGATAATGATGCTGATATTGTTCTGGTGAGTCGCACTCTTGGCTATGGCGTGGCGGAAATATTGGGAAAATTTATCGACTTAGCTGAAGCCGCAGAAATAAGAGATAGAATAAAAATTGGGATAGGCGGCATGGCGATAAGACCCGAACTTGCTGCAGAATTAGGTTTTGATGCAGGGTTCGGTCCCGGAACTACCGTAGCAGAAGCAGTGGCCTTTGTAGAGGGAAGAAAATATATTCCAGAGGAAACAAAGGGCAAAAAAAACAAGAAAGACATTACTGAAGGATACAATTATCTTTTTCACAATAAAAAAATAGAAAAATTGCTAGATTCCATAGTTGACGGAATTCTGGATTATGTTAACAATAAAACGACTACTGCCATTCAGAGGGCAGAAATAAGAAGACGTATCCTGGAAAGTGATAATGAATCTGAAATACAAAGACTTCGTGTTGATTATTCTAAACTCTGTGATGATGTAATCAAATCTTTTTATGTATCAGGTAAATACCGTGAAAAAACCCGGCCATTGACCAGTAGCGAAGTAAGTGCACTTAAACGATATGTAGATGAAGTAAACTCAAGGATGAATCCTTTACGTTTGCAACACAATGACAAAAATCCTGTAGTCTTTATACAATATGGAACAGGATGCCCTTTCATGGATATTGCTCATATTAAGTCTTGTGAAGCTTGGGGTTCTGACGGTGCAGTGCACTTTGATCCATCCTGGGGAGCCAGGACAGAAGGATTCTTAGAAGGATATATAACACATGAAGAAGATGGATCTGTTATAACATACGAAAACTTAAAGAGTATCAAAATGTCCTTGGCACCTAATACTCTTTGGCAAGTAAGAGCCCATAGAGGATTAAACACCCCTGAAACAGTATTATTGGCTGGAAAAATCGGAGCTGATTTAACTAAAGTAAATATAGCCTATGGATCTTTAGGTGGTGGTACCGATCCTGAACGCCTTACTGTAGATGCGGTGGCAGCCATTAAATATGCAGCGGAATTTAATATGCCATTTGATGTGGTAACTAATGAAGAGCTTTGCGGCGTTCCCGCTTATAAAGCTTTTGCAGGAATGCTGATAGTATCGAAACTCGGTTTACGACTTGGAGCAAAACCTATTCTCCAGCCTTTATTTTGTTATTCACCTGAAGTTATGGTTAGCGGTCAAATGGAAGATAACTATGTAGATTTTAACGCCGCAAAAATATATTGCCTTAGAAATATTGTCAACGCTCCCATATGGTGTGGTGCTCCCATCGGGTTTTTGACGCAAACCGAAGACAGAGTACAGTCATCACTGATGACGGCGCTTCATGCATCTCTTGCTTCGTCACTTGGTGTTGACGGTATTTCCATAGCTTCGTCCGATGAAGCTTTTTCAGGGGGGCCTATAACCGTGCCCGCTAGAATCGATACCTTAAGGGCAACTCAAGCATCCTTTAGATTCTTTGGCCAATCTAGTATTGCTCCCACCGAGAATGCTCAAAACTGGGCTAATGAAATAGAAGAAGGAATAGAAAAAGTACTGGAATCAGTAGTCAAAAACGGCAATTTTATCGAAGCACTATACCAAGGCATACTTGGAAGCAGGGAAGACGGTGCTTATCCCGGTAGAGCAGGCAAGAACTCGGTAATAAAGCAATTTTGCTAAAAAGAGACACATAAAGATTTAGCTGTTTTTATAACATCATTTAAAAGCTTCGGTGTAGGGGGTTAATAATGAGCTTAATAATCGGTATAGCCGGTACTGCAAAGAACACCGGTAAAACTACTACCACTTCTTCCATACTTGATGAGTTATATAATAAAAAGATATTGATTGGATTAACAAGTATTGGCTATGACGGAGAAGAAACAGACAATATCACAGGATTACCAAAACCTCGATTGTTTGTCAAAAAAAACACTTTATTGGCCACTGCTGAAAAATGTCTCAAGGCCGGAAGTGCTGACTACGATATACTTGAAACAACTGATATCATGACACCACTGGGTAGGATCTGTATTGTAAGAGTTCATAAAGAAGGCCTAGCAGTAGTAGCTGGTCCAAATAAAGGGAGCCAATTGAAATATGTAGAAAATAAAATGATTAACGAATTAAACTGCAAGGTGGTCCTCGTTGATGGTGCATTAAACCGTATTGCTCCAATGATTGAAACCGACGGTGTTATAATTGCGACTGGTGCTTCACGAAATGTCAATATTGATATTTTGGTTAAGGAAACCAAAGCATTACATGAGTTACTCAATTTACCCGAGGTATCAAAAGAAGAACTACAATATTTTACAGATATCAGTAAAATAGCCCTTATCCCTAAAAAAATTCATGAAAAAACAAGCTTTCTTAACTATGGCTCGCTGATAGGGAACGACATAGTGAAAGAAATAATTGATAAAATCAAATGTGCAGAAACAGTTTTTATACCTGCACTAATATCGGAATTTGCACTTAAAAAGCTTAACGATGGTTTGGGAACATTGTGGGCAAATAAAACATTAATCATTAAAGACCCTATCAAATTAATTACCGGGGGTAATCCTGAAACTTTGATAAATGAAATAAAAAAGATAAAGTTTAATGGTGGTAATGTAAAAACATTAAAAAATCTTCCCTTACTGGCTATTACTGTGAACCCGTTTTATCCAAAATATCGCTTCGATATAGATAGTTACGAGCCCGGTTACATTGACAGAGAAGAATTAGTGGATAAAATGCGTGCATCTGTTGATGTACCTATAATTGATATAAAGCATGAGGGATCTTTGAGATTATTGAAAAGCATATTAAATCTTGTACAACCATAACAAAAACGGAGGGTAATATTATGGAAACTGTGGCTATTATCGGTACAGGCCGCATGGGGAGTCTAATAGCTCATAAGATATGCTCTCGTTATAATGTGATTTTAATTGATAAAGACTTGAGAAAATGCGGTTTATTAGCAAAGGAAGTATCCGGATTGGCCACTTCTGAGTATTCTATGCTACCACTTTCCGACTATATTATTACAGCTCTGCCTGCTACAGTTATTCCGGAAGTAATAAAAGAACTAAAATTGTTTGTTAAACGTGAACATATACTCATAAACATTTCTACGGATACAGACAAATCGGTGTTTGAACCTTTGAATGGCTTATGTAAGTTGGTTTCTGCAAAGGTAATAGGGCATGCTCAATACATTGGTAATACTGATGAATTACCCCTTATTATCATCGATGGAGATGATACAGATACATGCAATAAAACGGCAAGAATTTTTGCTAAAATGGGTGTTATTCGTTTTGGTGATGAAAAGACAGTTACGATTATAAACAATATAGCCAGTGAAGAGGGTATTAAAGCTGCTTTGAGTATTACAAAAAGACTTGAAGAAATAAATATTCCATCTGAGTATATAAGTTTTGCTATTAGAAATGTAGCATGTGGAACCATGAATGCGTATGCACTAGGTGATGGAGGACCTTTTGTCCAAAAAATAATAAAAAAAATACAAAACGGAAAAAACTGATTCATAAAAGAATCAGTTTTTTCCTTAATTCTACCATTAAAAGAAAGTAAGTTAATTTTCAGAGGAAATTATCAAAATAACCCGCACTAAAAATCAGGTGAATATCTGATTGATTTTATAAAATACGATTAAAAATTTAACTAAGATATTTTGATGCACAAGGAATAAAATATCTTTACTCAGGTTTGAGTGGATTATTAATAAAAACCTTTGTAAAAAAGCAGGAAAATATGTATAGTATGTATAATATAAGAATTGAATTTTAAAAAGGAGAGTTGATGGTTGCATATTCGGTTACAAAAATATTTATCACAAGCCGGTGTTGCATCACGAAGGGCATGTGAAAATATTATTCTCCAAGGTAGGGTTAAGGTCAATGGCAAAACCGTTAATAAATTAGGAACGAAAGTTGATCCCTATAAAGATCAAATAGAAGTAGATGGAAGTATTTGCCATACACGAGCCTATTCAATATATATTATTATGAACAAGCCTAAAGGAATTCTTACCACAGTAAAAGATCCTTTGGGTAGACCAACTGTTATAGATTTATTAAAAGATGTCAATGAAAGAGTATTTCCTGTGGGGCGTCTTGATAAGGATACGGAAGGACTCCTGTTACTCACAAATGATGGAGAGGTGACTTTCAGACTAACTCATCCAAAATACGAAATTGTAAAAACCTATGTAGCTCAAATAGAGGGGATAATCGGAAAAGATGATATAAAGACGTTGGAAAAAGGAGTGGTTCTTGAGGATGGTATTACAGCACCGGCACAGGTTAAGATAGTAAAAAACTTAGACGATTCAACAATAATAGAAATAAAAATTCATGAGGGGAGAAAAAGACAAATTAGGAGAATGTGTCGTGCAATAGGTCATCCTGTTATGAGTTTAAAAAGAACTAGAATCGCAAATCTTTCTTTAAAAGGTTTAAAAACCGGTGAGTGGAGGCTTTTAAGTCCAAAGGAAATAAAGCATATAACAAATCTTTGAGCAAAAGGGGTTAGGATAATTGATTGTTATTCGAAAAGCTGTTCCAAATGATGAATATATAATAAAAGAAATATTACAAAAGACAGGGTTTTTACCATCTTCAAATAACAATACGGAAAACACAATGGTTATTGAAACCGAGGATTCAATTGCGGGATGCGGGGCTCTTGATATATTCGGTGATATAGCTATATTAAAATACCTGTCTGTACTGCCGGAATATAGATCTCAAGGTTTAGGAGACGGTCTGACAAGAGCATTAGTAAATTATGCCGATCGCAGAAGTATAAAAAAAATATACTTATTTTTAAAGAAACCTGTGAATTACTTTAAACGATTCGGATTTAAAAAAGTTTGTCCACAAGACATTCAACAAAAATTTGCCGCACTTAATATTTATAACACAGATCCAATAAAATTCGCACATATTATGGAACTGGATATTGAAGATTTCTTTAATAATCCACAGTGCCATTGCTAAATATAAATATCTTTTCAATCATTAATGGAGTCCTTGCTCTTTGCATTGCATTTTAGTTACAAAGGTTATTTTTCACAACCGTGTTTTTAAGCAATATTAAAAT
>DUNY01000021.1 GCA_012839145.1 Thermoanaerobacterales bacterium | reverse complement strand
TATACCCGTAATAGTAACCATGTCTTTTGAAAATAACGGCAGGACTACTTTCGGTACTTCTCCAGAGGCGGCGGCTGTTACCCTAAATGCTATGGGTGCTGATGTGGTCGGTGTAAATTGTGTAGGAGACACTAGTGTGATTTCAGATATAGTCATGCGTATGTCTAAGGCAATAGGTAAACCCATCATAGCGCAGCCTAATGCGGGCATTCCGGTAGTTATGGACCAAAGTACTTTTTATCCTTTAAAACCTGAGGATTTTGCCAAAGCCTGTATTGAATTGGTTAGAACCGGGGCTGGCTTTATTGGCGGTTGCTGTGGCACAAATCCGTCCCATATACGTGAATTGGCTCAAATGGCCAAGCACATTTCCTTTCCGAAAATAAAACTTTCCATAAGAAATGCCGTTACTAATAATTTTGATGCCATTTACCTGGATCCCAAAGGACCTGTGGTAATAATTGGTGAACATGCAAACCCTTCCATCAGTAAGAAAATACAAACCGAACTGATTTCAGGAGATTTTTCATCGGTTGTAGAAAAAGCCAAACAACAAGTGGAAAAAGGTGCATTGATAGTAGACGTCAACGTAGGTGTTCCAGGAGAAGCAGAAGCCCCATTGATGAGGCGGGCAGTGCAAGAAATACAAAAGAGCGTACGAGCCTGCCTTTGTATAGATACCAGTGATAATGTGGCTATAGAAGAAGGCTTAAAACACTTCCACGGTAGAGCTATTTTAAATTCCGTAGATGGCAACCCAAAGAAATTGGAAAAACTCCTTCCTATTGCTAAAAAATACGGGTCTATGGTAATTGGTTTGACTCTTGATGAAAAAGGTGTGAACACAACTGCTAAAGAAAGACTGGAAATAGCCAAAAAAATCGTTGAATTTGCTAAAAAATACGGTATATCCGCCCAGGATTTAATTATAGATGGTCTGGTATTGACATTGAGTGCACAGCAAAAATATGCATTGGAGGCAATTAATACCGTTCGACTAGTAAAGCAAAATCTTAATTGCCTTACAACACTCGGCCTTTCCAATATTTCTCACGGCGTTCCAAAGCGTGCTGTTTTGAACAAAACCTTCCTTGCCATGGCTATAGCTGCTGGTCTTGACTTGCCCATGATAGACCCGTACAGAAATGAAATTCAAGATATTATTGCCTCTTCAGAATTCATCACTGGGCGAGACGTGGGAGGAAAGTCTTATTTGAATCTCTTTGGTAAGTCAGTAAAGCATGGCAAAAAAACGCCGCAAATAGCATCCGGCAAGCTCAGCGTCCTTTATGATTCCATTCTCAAAGGAGATGAAGTCTTAGCCGAAAAATCCACAGAGCAGCTTTTAGCAAAAAAACCTTCGCTTGATATAATAAATCAAGCAATTATTCCATCACTAACTGAAGTCGGTGATTCTTTTGAGAAAGGCGAGCTCTTTTTACCACAGCTTTTACTCTCGGCTCAGGCAGCGCAGACCGCTTTTTCAGCAATAAAAGAAGCTATGGGAAATGAACTGATACAAGACCGGGGGAGCGTTGTATTGGCTACAGTTGAGGGAGATATACATGATATAGGTAAAAATATAGTTAAAGTCCTTTTGGAAAACTACGGTTTTTCAGTTGTGGACCTGGGAAAAGACGTTCCAGCGGAAAAGATAGTACAAACTATAAGTCCTGATATAAAGCTGATAGGCCTCAGTGCTCTTATGACAACTACAATTGCCTCAATGGAAAAAACTATTGCCTTACTTAAAGATAAGGGGTTTTGCGGCAGTATTATGGTAGGTGGAGCCGTCTTATCTGAATCATTGGCTCAAAAGATTGATGCTGATTTTTATGCAAAAGATGCCTTAACAGGAGTAAGGATAGCAGAAAAAATATATAGTTGATAGTTAAAAGCACCCCAGTGCGGAGTGCTTTTAATCTATACCTAATTTTGCTTTGTTTTTACATAAATAATGTTTTCAATGGATGGAGCAGGAATACCCAAGGCTTTTAAGGTGTCCTCGTTTATGAAGATATCCGTTTCTTCAGAGATTTTTAAAGGCATGTTGGATATTTCTGCACCTTTTAATATTTCTACGGCCATTTTCCCAGTCTCATATCCCAATTTATAATAGTTTATTCCTGCCGTAGCCAATGCTCCATTTTCTACAGACCCCTGCTCCGATGCGATAATAGGTATTTTTTCTTGCAGAGTGCTTCTTACAATTATGGGCAAAGATGATACCACTAAATTATCCGTTGGTACAAAAAGCACATCTATTTTCTTTACAAGACTGTTAATAGCATTGTTAACCTCATTGGTGCTGGTTATTCCCATTGTTATGATTTCATAATCCACCGCGGCATTTTTAAGTTCATCCACTTGTACCTCGGAATTAACTTCACTGGTGTTATACAAAACCCCTATTTTCTTTATATTTGGCAGCAATTTTTTCATCAAATCCAATTGCTTTTCTACCGGCAAATAATCGGAAGTCCCGGAAACATTGGTACCTGGCTTATCCATGCTCTCGACTATTCCTGCCTTAACAGGATCCGTTACGGCAGAAATCAGTATAGGTATATCTTTAGTAGTATTATATGACGCCTGGGCAGAAGGTGTGGCAATAGCAAAGATCAAATCTTTCTTGTCCGATGCAAATTTTTTGCTGATGGTTTGGGCGATGTTCATCTCACCTTGAGCGTTTTGGTAATCAATTTTAATATTTTTTCCGTCAGTGTAGCCATTATCCTCCAATGCCTGTATAAAACCATCACGGCATTGGTCCAATGCATCAAATTCCACCAATTGATTAATACCTATGTTTATTGCTTCTTTTTCTATGGTTTTCCCACATCCCGTCAACACAGACATGATGATTAATAAGCAAATTATTAATCTTTTCATTTTTTCGCCTCCTAAATTTTGATTTTAAACAGCATAATCGAACTTCTCCAGTATATCTTTGGTTTTTAGATTTTTCTTTTCAAGTTTACTTAAGTCTAAAATTATTTCACCCCCATGTAACATAATCAATCTATTTCCATATAAAATGGCATCCTTTATGTTATGGGTAACCATCAAAGTTGTAATGTTTTTTTCTCTGACAATCCTTTTGGTAAGCTCCATGATTTCCTTAGATGTTTTAGGGTCAAGGGATGCAGTATGTTCATCCAACAGCAATAATTTGGGATTTGTGACACTTGCCATCATTAGTGATAAAGCCTGCTTTTGTCCTCCGGACAGATACTTTACCTTCACATCCATAATCTTTTGTAAGTCCAAGGATATATCCATCAGTATCTCTTTGAGTTTCTCTGTTTTATGTCTGAGACAATACTTAAGATTGGTTAAATCACCTTTATTCAGTGCCATGGAAAGGTTTTCTCTGACTGTTAGGCACGGACATGCACCTAAAGTCGGATCCTGAAATACCCTGCTTATAACCCTGGCTCTTTCGTGTTCGGGCATTCTGGTTATATCTTCACCATCAAGGTATAAACTGCCTGAAGTTTCTGTAATCACCCCTGAAATTATATTTAACAAAGTTGATTTACCTGAACCGTTGCTGCCGATTATACTGATAAAATCGCCTTTTTCAATATTTAAATCTATGTTTTTGAGTATTATATTTTCACCTGTATAGGAATTATAAAAGCTTTTTGACAAATTTCGAATATCAAGCATTATCTATCATCCTCCTTCCCCTCTTGCTTTCACTGGCTTTCATGTTGCTGACACCCATGAATATCACAATCACAACTGATGCAATCATTTTCAAATCCACAGGGGTAAGACCTGTATTCATGGCAAAATAAATGGTTATTTGATATATTATCGTCCCTGCGATTACCAATGTAGTCTCTCTTAGATATCTCCCCTTTTTAATGACCGACGTACCGATTATGATCGATGCTATTCCTAAAATTAACGTGCCAATTCCCATGGAAATATCAGAAAACCCCGAGTATTGTGCCATGATGCTGCCGGAAAAAGCCACCATGCCATTTGAGAGCATGAGCCCAAATATCTTTATTTTCCCTATGTCTATCCCCAGAGACTTTACCATTTGGGGATTGTCGCCTACGGCTTTTAGGGTATATCCCAAACCGGTTCTTAGAAAAAAGTCCAAAGAAACCTTAAAAATGGCTGCAATAATGATGATTATCATTAACGGATCAAAATTTGAAAATATATTAGCCTGGCTGAATATAGGAATATTTGCCCTACCCATAATCCTCAAGTTTACCGAATATAGAATTCCCATAACCAAAATTCCCGAAAGCAAATTTGATATCTTTATCTCTACATGCAAGATTCCAGTTAACAAGCCAGCTGCTAAACCTACAATTAATGCAATAACAGATCCAATAACAGGTGATAAACCATTCTTTAAGACGACGGCTATCACGGCTCCCCCTAAAGTAAAACTCCCATCTAC
>DUNY01000142.1 GCA_012839145.1 Thermoanaerobacterales bacterium | reverse complement strand
TTAATCTTTTATCCTTATCTATATTTATATTGTAGTTTTTACCCTCATCCAGTTGTTTTTCAAGCTTAACCGCAATATACCAAGAGAAATTGTCTATAATTTTAACAACCGGTTGATTGACTTTGATGTTTTTAGGTAAATCTTTACCTGTTTCATCCTCTGTTACTGCCTGCAATTGAGTATATGTAAGATCTTTAACTCTGTCAGCTACCAATAGATCTTCATAACCATCTATGTTGAAACTTACAACTCCCGCTTCAGGAGCATAAGTTACAATATCCATTTCACTTAACTTTTTTCTCAAATTCTTTAATTGTTGCTCAAGTATATTTATGTTAGATTCATTGTATTCAAGGATTTTTTGTTTTTCTTCAGTTAATCTTAATAATTCATCTTTCAAAGATTTTACTCTGTCGAATTCACCGCTGTCTGTGGCATCTTTCAATTTTTCAGTGGTACTTTCTACGGATTTGTTTAAAAGATTCAAAGAAATAGATGAACTACCAATATCATCCTGCAAATTCACTATTTTGTCCTCAATTTCAGCTATCTCTTTTTGATAAAGCTCTTTTTGCTTTTCATCAATAGTAATAATAAAAAGTGGTGTGCCAACTCTGACTCTTTCACCGGGTTTAACCAAAAGTTGCAGTTTTCCATTTGTCGGAGATGAAATCGGAGTTTCATTTTTTATAATAATTGCATCTGTAAAATAACTTTCATTAATTACGCCTTTCGTCACTGTACATGTTTTTACATGAAAATATCGGTTACTAATAAAAGCCATAGTTCCGATTATCATCAAAATCAATAACATGCGTATTGATATAAATGATTTTTTTTTCGGTCTTAAATATACCACCTTTTTATTTGAATGCTGACGCATCGCTTTGATCACCTTTTCGGGTCTGTTGCTAAATAAGATTAATCCTGTCTAATAAAGATATAAGTGAACATTAGGTTATTAATTATATGTTCTCCAAAAACAGGAATAATCCTCCTTTTTACAGTTTTTAAAATAAATCTCGAACAAACTTTTTATGTTCTTCATTTGTAATGGATTTGAAGTTTTGTTTACAAAAAACAACTGTCCCTTCTAAACACAATAATTCGGTTTAATTTCATCCGCACTTTCCTATTAATATACAGAGGTTTAAGGTTCTTTTTATTCACAATAGATAATAAAGCACAAAAAAAGAGACTTGGGCCAATGCCAAAAAAGTCTCTTTAATTTCTGTTTTGTTAGCTTAATGGTCTGAGTGGAGGGATTCGAACCCCCGACCTCTTGAACCCCATTCAAGCGCGCTACCAAACTGCGCCACACCCAGACGTTTTTTAAATGCATATTAATTATAATGCATTCATTAATATATTTCAAGTCCCATGCATTTTTTATTTATGTTCAATAAATTTCCATAAAAAATACTATTAAGTTTTATAAGAATCCAACACCTTCTGAATCAGATGATAATACTTTATAATGTGATTTTATCCCTTCACTTGAGAAAACATCTACCATATGTTGACCTAGCATATCTGCTCTTTCCCTAACAGTTAAACATACAACTGTAGGTCCTGATCCACTAAGGAAACCTGCAAAAGCACCTTTATCTATAACTGAATCAAGAATCTTTTCCATACCGGGAATAAGCTTACTCCTGAATGGTTGATGCAATCTGTCCTGACAGAAAATACTCATATCTGTCAAATCGCCTTGAGCCATTGCTGCAACAACCATTGCAGTATGACTAGTATTATATATTGCATCTTGAAAACTAACGGTTTCAGGTAATATTTTTCTAGTATCCTCAGTCTTAAGCTCAAACTCTGGTATGCAAACTACAAAACGCAACCAAAAAGGCACAGGGAATTTTTTATAATACACCTTATTTTCATATACCATTGAGAGGCAGAAACCTCCGACAATTGCTGTCACCACATTATCAGGATGACCTTCCATCTCTGTTGCAATTTTTATTAATTCACTGTTGTCTAAAATGTCTCCTGTTAAATGATTTGTTGCCACTAATCCTCCGGCTATACACGCAGCACTACTTCCTAATCCTCTAGCTAATGGAATATTATTATTTAAAGTTATTTTTAGTGGTTTTTTGATATTACCCTTTTCAAGAATACGGGAAGCTGCTTGATATACTAAATTTGTTTCATCCAAAGGTATTTCAGATGCTCCTTCACCAGTCACTATTACCTCCGGCTTGGTGGAAAACTCAATTTGTATTTGATTATACAAACCTAAAGATGCACCCAGGCAATCAAAACCCGGACCGAAGTTAGCCGTTGTAGCTGGGACCTGAACTTTTACCAAATTTGACAACTCCTATCTATATATTTCTCTTTCCAGTAAATCCATATTGGCGTCTATTAAGGTTGGCTGTACCCCACCTTTTATAGCTGTATCAGGGTCCTTTAGACCATGACCAGTTAAAACAGCTACTACCTTATCGTTTTTTTTCAAAACATCTTCTTTACACATTTTTATAATACCTGCTATTGAAGCTGCTGAAGCAGGTTCAACGAAGACTCCTTCATTTTTTGCTAGAATTTTGTATGCATTCAAAATCTCTTCATCAGTTATTTTTTGAATTAAACCATGGGAATCTATGGCAGCTTCCACAGCATACTTCCAACTGGCTGGATTTCCAATCTTAATGGCCGTCGCTATAGTTTCTGGATTCTTTATGATCTTGTTCTCTACAATGGGTGCCGCTCCAGCCGCTTGAAATCCCATCATTTTCGGCAATTTGTTAATTTTATTAAGGGATTTATATTCTTTAAATCCTTTCCAATAAGCTGTAATGTTACCCGCATTTCCCACTGGTATTGTTAAATAGTCTGGTGCCTCTCCTAATTCATCACATATCTCGAAAGATGCTGTTTTTTGACCTTCAATCCGATTAGGATTTACTGAATTGACAAGAGTTATGGGCCTTTTGGCAGAGATCTCCCTAACCATTTTTAAAGCATCATCAAAATTTCCTTTGATTGCGATTACTTTAGCACCGTAAGCTATAGCCTGAGCAAGTTTGCCCATAGCAATGGCACCATCGGGGATTAATACAACACACTTTAAACAAGCTTTAGCTGCGTATGCTGCTGCCGAAGCAGATGTGTTTCCAGTAGAAGCACATATAATTGCAGTGGATCCGTCTTCAACAGCTTTTGACACTGCAACAGTCATCCCCCTATCCTTAAAAGAACCAGTGGGATTAAGCCCTTCAAGTTTTAAATAAATTTCTGCTTCAACAC
>DUNY01000367.1 GCA_012839145.1 Thermoanaerobacterales bacterium | reverse complement strand
TTGATTACCATATAAATAGCTTCTCGAATATAGAAATATCCTTTTATATGTGCTGGAACTCCTATTTCGTGTATAATATTGGTGATTTGCATTTCCAAGTTGTTTTTTTTATCAACTGCAAAACTCGTTGCTTTTCTCTGAATTTGCCGCTGTAAAGGTATATTTCTGTCAACCATTTGCTTTACACGATCTACGAGTATATTCAAGTCAAAAGGTTTCACAATATAGTAATCAGCACCAAGATAAATTGCTTTTTGGGTGATTTTGTCTTGACCTACAGCTGAAAGAACCACAATTTTCGGTCTCTTTGTTTTATCTGCCAGCCTTTCAATAACACCCAAACCATCAAGATTAGGCATTATTAAGTCTAATATCAAAACTTCAGGTTCCAACTCCTCTATTTTTTCCAAAGCTTCCAGTCCGTCATGTGCTACACCGATAATTTTGATATCTTGTTCACCCTCGAAAAACTCTACAATAAGATTGCAAAACTCCTTATTGTCGTCAGCAATTAACAATTTTATTCTTTTGTCTTCTAACATGATATGCCCCCCCAAAAATTGTGTTAATAAATGATTAATTCGACAAACTATGGAAAATTCCTCCTTGCATTCCATAAAATGTTTTTGTTATGTTAAATTTGTTCACGAAAATTTACATTATTAATTTCATTTAACATCCACTCTATAAAAATACCATAACCTTTTGTTGGATCATTTACAAACACGTGTGTGATCGCACCTACTATATAACCGTCCTGAACAATTGGGCTTCCGCTCATACCCTGAATAATGCCTCCAGTTTTAGAAAGTAGTTCTGGATCGGTAATTTTCAATATCATGCCTTTTCCATTTGGGTATGATTGTTTAATGATTTTTTGTATCTCAATATCGTATTCCTGAATTTTTTCACCTTCAATTACTGTGAGAATTTTAGCATTACCCTCACGTACTTGGTTCACTGTAGCTACCGGAAGGGATGCATAAAAAGGATTTTCAAATGACTGGTAAGCTTTTCCAAAGATTCCAAAAGGAGTATTTGCAATGATGTTCCCTATAATTTGTTCCTCATTGATAAATACGCCTTTTTTTTCTCCAGGTAGATTCTTTTTAGCTGGAGATATTGATGAAACTCTTGCTCGAATAATTTCTCCTTCCCCTACTTCAATGATTTTTCCGGTGTCGGCATCGGTAATTATATGACCTAATGCCCCGTAAAAACTGGTTTTTGGATCATAAAATGTCAGTGTGCCAACACCTGCTGCTACATCTCTTACCCACAAGCCGATTTGGTAAAGACCGAAATTATTTTTGACAGGATTTAACTGTACTTCAAATATTTTATCATTCCTTTTTACCGAAAGATTGACTGATTTTTGTTTATCTACTACTTGGGCCAACTCCTCAGCCTGAAATATTTTTTGATTATTCACCTTAACAATTGTGTCTCCTACCTGTATCCCAGCTTCCCGAGCTGGTTGATGTTTCAGACCGTTTTCGTCAATTATAGATGCAAAACCCACCACTATGACTCCGTTAGGTCGAAGTTTTACTCCTAGAGAATGCCCTCCGGGTATGACTCGGGTTTCAGGTAATACATGGACTTTGAGTTTTTTCACAGGTATAAATCCCAACAATCTAAACTCAAGATTATAAGTTCCTTTGGCAGCAGACTTTAAAATCAAGGGTTCTTTCAGTCTGATTATCGTTTTATCTTTTACACAATACCCGTTAATAAAAAAAGGTTCTTTACAAAATAACTGCAAAGTCATAGGAACTTTTAACTCTAACTTTTGCTCTTTTCCTTCGATGATCTTTATCTCTCCGGGTAAATGTCCAAAAAATATATTTATAGTAGATATTATTAAAATCAACATAACTACAAAAAGCATAGCAATTTTTTTGATGGTTTTTCGCAAACTATTCACTCCCCCTAGGAAAAATGTTTCCAATGCTATATATCAGAAAGCCACAAAAACAATTTTCGCTTTCCTATGGGTTATAAGATAACCTTAAAAATTCTTTTTATACGGTATAATAAAGAGTTAATTTTTGCAAAAGAAAAAGCCTTATGATTGTTTATAAGGCTTTTTATGTTAATATCATCAACGTTTTAAATTTAAAAAATAATTATGGTTTTTTTATTTTTTTTGCCATATTTAACATTTCCTGTGCATGTATTATTGTATTTTTTGTTATTTCAGCTCCTCCAAGCATCCTTGCTAGTTCATTTATTCGCTCCTGACCTTCAATACTATAAACCTTCGTAGAAACTTTTTTATCTATGCTCTCTTTTTGTATTAAAAAGTGAGTATCTCCAAGGCTGGCGATTTGTGGAGAGTGAGTAACACATAATATCTGACGCTTGCTACTGATTTTTGACAGTTTCTCACCAACTGCCTGTGCGGTTCTTCCACCTATACCTGTATCTATTTCGTCGAATATTAGGCAAGATATATTGTCAACTTCAGCCATTATACTTTTTAATGCCAACATAATTCGAGAAGACTCGCCGCCTGATATGATTTTTACAAGAGGCTTTAGCGGCTCTCCTGGGTTTGTTGATATTAAAAATTCTATTTCATCAATACCTTCTTCATTTATATGAACCTTTTTACCTTCTACTTCAATCCCATCAGGGTCGTCCTTAGTTCTTATATCTACTTCAAATTTTACATTTTTCATCCCTAAATCTTCTAATTCTTTTGATATGCTTTTTTCCAGATTATTAGCCCATTTTTTACGTTTTTTGGTTAATTCCACAGCACTTTTAGATAGATTTAATTCTATATTTGTGAGCTTAGTTCTTAATACACTTATTCCCTCATTTATGTTAAAAGCTTTTTCCAATTCGGCAACCACTTCATTCTTATACTTTAAAAGTTCAGTTATACTTTTATTGTATTTTGACTTGAGTCTGTGAAGTAATTCCAATCTTGCGTTAATCTTGTCTAATTTCCCCATATCAAAGTCTATTGCATCCCTTAGGTTTCTTACGGTAGAAGACGTGTCTTCCAATTCATATAAAATATTTTTTAAAGACTCACAAATACTCTCTATGGGTTTATAAAAATCTATTATCCCTTCAAAATTATCAATAACTTTATTCAAATTATCGATAATAGACGGGGTTTCATAACCCTGATACAATACATTATAAGCATATTCCAAAGTTTTAAATATTTGCTCCGCATTCTCTAAAATCTTTTTATCTTCCTCTAATAGCAGATCTTCTTTGGGTTTCATTTGAGCTTTTTCTAATTCGTCAACTTCATATCTTAACCTGTCTTGTTGTCTACAAAAATCCGCATATTTACTTTCTAGATCATCAATATCTCTTTGGACCTTGCAGTATTTTTTATAAAGCATACTAACATTGTTTTTGGATTCTGATATATCCTCATGACCTAGCAAGTCCAATATACGTCTGTGGTTTTTACTATCTAATAATGATTGATGTTCATGTTGACCGTGTATATCAATCAATAATTTTCCTATTTTTTTAAGTGCGGAAGCTGGAACCATTTTTCCATTCAATCGTGAAAAACTGCGACCTTGTGCGCTTATTTCCCTTCTTATAATTAATGTGTTATCCTCCGGTTCAATACCATAATCCTTCAAAATATCTTCTACGAGAGCATCTTCGTAATCAAAAACAGCTTCTACACTAGCATTCAGCTTTCCGGTGCGAATAAAGTCAGTATAAGCTCTTTCTCCGATAATTAGATTAATTGCATCTATTATTATCGACTTTCCAGCTCCAGTCTCTCCCGTGAGAACGTTTAATCCCGGACCAAAAGAAATTGATAGATCATCGATTAAAGCATAATCTTTAATGCAGAGGTTAAGGAGCATAAAATGCTGCCTCCTTATCTCATAATTTCTTCAAACCTATCTATTACATCTTTTACAGTTTTTTTAGACTCTGCAATAACTAATATTGTGTTATCGCCTGCTATAGTGCCCAACACATCATTCCAATTGAGGCCATCTATAGCCTCAGCAACAGCCGAGGCAGTTCCTGAGGATGTTTTGATCACAATAAGGTTTTCCGATGAAGCGAAACTCATTATAGACTCTTTAAACATTCTAAGCAATCTATCTGAGGATATTGAAGGCCGTTCGGGTTCTGCATAACAATAATGCTGGTTGTCACGCATAACTTTTATAAGCCTTAGTTCTTTAATATCTCTGGATACTGTTGCCTGAGTCACATTAAATCCTTCTTTTCTCAGTTCAGCCGCCAAATCTTCTTGAGTTTCTATAGGTCTTTCCCTTATTATTTCCCGAATCTTGAAGTGCCTTTTTTGTTTCATAGGCACACCTCCCTTGCAATTGATGTTATTCACTCAATTTTTTTCTTAGTACATCATAAAAACTTCTATTTTTAATGCGTATTAAACGAGTTGAAAAAGAAGATTTTTTGACTACAACCTGATCACCGGGCAATAATTCATATCCTTGCTGTCCATCTACAGTCAGCATAACTTCAGGATGTTCTGCTAAAAGTTTAACCTTTATGATATCATCCTTTGATAGGACAATAGAGCGGCTTTGAAGTGTATGCGGACATATTGGGGTTAACAACAACAGATTCATATTCGGGTTTATTATTGGCCCCCCCGCCGACAATGAATAAGCGGTAGAACCCGTAGGTGTTGAAATAATTAGCCCATCAGCTGGATAAGTGTCTACATAAGCTTCATTAGCATAGGTCTTAAGCCGTATCAATCTTGAAAAAGGCCCTTTTGTTATGACTACATCATTAAGTGCCAAGAAGTTTTTTAAAACTCTTTTACCTCTAACCACTTCAGCCTCTAACATCATTCGAACATCTATACTGTAATCTTTTCTGTTGAAATACTCCAAGTCAGTATATAAATCCGAAAGTTCTACTTCAGTTAAGAATCCTACATGACCCATATTTATACCAAGTATGGGTACTTTATGAGGAGCGGTTTGTCTGGCTACACTTAATAGTGTCCCGTCTCCCCCTAAAGTTATTGCAACATCTATTTTTCTTACAAGGTCATTTACATCAGTTGAAAGATGAGGCATGCAAAGGGATTTAGCAACATCTTTCGGTAGCAATACTAAATAGCCCCGATCTTCAAACCAACTAATTAAACTTTCGGTAACCTTTATCAAGTTCTTTTTAAATAAATTTGGATACAGGCCTACAGTAAGCATTTCATCCTCCTCTAGTTAAAAAACCTAAAATAAACCCAATAGTTACTAAGATCGAAAACCATAACAAACGATCTAAAAATGCGACCTTGTCGTGTTTTAAGATAGAATATTCCACAGTTTTTAACTTTTGTCTTTCCATATCAACTAAAATTAAACCATTAGGTCTATATACCATGTAATACTCCAATAATTGACGCCTTGTATCGGTGTATTTTGGTGAAGTTACTTTTTCGCCGGTTTTTACCTCAGCTACATAGGTCTTGTTCCCTTTCTTAACTATCATATCAGCTTTAACTTTAACCATATGAGGTTTATTGTCAATAAATAATGTATAAGTGGATTCTTTTTGTAAATCCATTACTTGATAACCTTGGTTCTCAATGAACTGTATAGCTTTATATTCACTTTTTTTGGCTTTTTGTATTCTCTTTTTCAGGTTCCATCTTCTTAAATATTTTAAAACATAAACTGTCAAAAAAATACCAACTATAAGACCAAAAATTATGTAAAAAATGATGTCCATTACTAAACCTTCCATAAGTGATATAGTAAGAAACGAATACACAAGCATGTTTTTAAACAAAAACAATATCTTACTGTTCCTTACAATTAGATTCTACACAAAAGAAAAGATTCCTTTTATAATAACTCAAGATGTGATTTTTTCACTGCTTCTTCTATGTAGATAAATTTACCGTTTTTCAAATCCTTTCTAAAATGAGCGAGATATTCTATATTACCCTTGGGACCCTTTATGGGCGAATGGGTAAAGTCGCATATATTAAAATGATGCTCTCTAGCATCTGCAATTACCTTATTAACTGCTTTTACATGGAGTTTAAAACCCTTAACTACTCCTCTTTTTCCAACTTCTTCTTTACCTACTTCAAACTGTGGTTTTATCAAGGTGATCAAGTCTCCATCTTCTTTAAGTAATTGGTAAAAAGTTTCGAATACCTTGGACAGAGAGATAA
>DUNY01000271.1 GCA_012839145.1 Thermoanaerobacterales bacterium | reverse complement strand
ATTTTTTCGATGGTTCTAAGTCTTGATTTCTACGAAAGTCTAAGCTTTTAAGATAAATTTGATTATGTAATTATGGGTTATAAATCTAAGTAAAGCTAAATAGGCCTTTTTACTGCTTATATTGTTAGTCCGCAAAAAACTTTTTAACGGCTTTCTCAAAATCTCGACAAGAACCATTTAAGAAAACATAAAATTCGCTCTCTGGTATTATCAATCTCCCTTACATTTGAAATCATTAACACATGGTATTTGTAGAGCCTACAACACTTTTACTTAGGCGTAACTTCCGTTCCATCTAAACATTCTTTAACTTCATCCAGTTTGGTGCCAATTCCTGTGCCTAACGCCTGTAATACCAAGACACATACTATAGCCACCAACCCCAATATCAACGCATACTCAGCCAATCCCTGCCCTTCTTCTTCCTTCCACAGTCTTTTTACCAGTTTTAGCATCTTGTTCACCTCCATTCTTTTAACGTTCAGTAGTCTAGGATTGAACATTCACAAAACACATTTTCTAAAAAGGGATAATTAGTCCCATAAGCAAAGTTTCATCCTGGTCTTGTCTTCTCGGTTTACTATTTTCTAGACCGGCCTCCATCGGATGAAACAGTTCCAAACAGCTTCTAATTGGTATTTTATTATATGTTATCCGAATCTAGACCTTGTTCAACGTCCGCTAATTTTTCTCTAATGCTTTCGCCTAATAATTTCAATGCAGCTACACACACTACAGCTACTAACAACAATATAAACGCATACTCGGCAATCCCTTGTCCTTTTTCTTCCTTCCACAGCTTTTTTACTATGTTTAACATCTTCTTAGCCTCTGTTTTTTTGATTGCTCAGAATTCCCCGTGTTTCCACGCTACGATGAACGAAAACATTACTTTAAATTGAAGATCCTTCGGGCGTTGCTCGGATGACAAAACACGTGCTTTCATAGCAATGCCGTATATGAATACTTATAAAATGCATTTTCTCAAAATGAATAGTTAGTCCCATGAACGAAGTTTCATCTTGGTCTTGTCTTCTCGGTTTGCTATTTCAAGACCGCCCTCTATCAGATGAAACAGTTCCAAACAGCTTCTAAAAGGAAGTGTCTTTTCTCTTTCTATCCATTCGACATAACCCTGCATGCTGGCATTTCGAGTAAAAATAACTTTGACTAAAAAGGTTGAACTTCCCGATTGTTTTGCGTATTTTTGTCTGTCTTTAATATTCATATTATTTCCTCCCTTGCCTAATACATGCGACTAATCCAGTAAAAGTTAAAAGATTTTTAACAATAATGTTTTGAAATCACTTTTTCACAAGCTAAGCTTATTCTTAATATACTCTTAACGAATTACAATTGGTGTACTTTTGAATTTCATTTAGATTTCAATTCGATTTCATTTCAATTTCATGTCAGTTTTTTTATGATTTCATTAAAAAAAACCTTGGCCTATTAAGACCAAGGAATTATTTTTTATAAAATATAAGTCATATTTTCAGTAACTTTGATACTACCTTTCCAATAAATTTTTCTCTTTTCAGTTTAACGGCATTGTACATACAAAGTTCATGACAGCACATACATTCGATGCATTTATCGTAATTTATTATTTTAGTCATCTTGTCAATTGCATAAACAGGACAACTCTCAACACACATGTTACAGTTTGTGCAATGATTTTCATCAATCTTGGGACGAGCTTTTAGTAAGTCTATTAAAGTTACCATTAATCCGTAGTTTACTTTTTTTCTTAATTTAAAAGCCCTGGGCAATTTAAATTTTGGAAGTTTAGGAGGTGTCAAATAATCTCCTTCTACTTCTATATTCTGCGATTTCCATTCTCCTAATTTTCTTTCACGAGCTGCATCAAATATTGGATTATCTTCAATGTTTATACCTATCATTTTTGAAGCCACCGCATCCAATGCCAGTGGATCGGTGCTTAACAGTATTTTTTCCGCATGATATACAGTGCCGGCAGTAGGACCCTCCCCCTGCATGGCGGTAATTCCGTCCATAATATGAAGGCCTACGTTTACAGATTCATAGATCGCAGCTAATACTGTTCCGAATTCCTTTGGATTGGGTGCCCCTTTATGATATGCTGCTTTTCTAAGCCCCGGTATACAGCCAAATAAATTCTTAACCGCTCCCGTATATATTCCCGCCGAATGGGTCTTCAGTTTTGGTAGATTTATAATGAAGTCTGCTTCAAATAAAGGTTTTGCAAGATACATTTTCCCCACTGAGGTGTCTATTCCCATAACACCTTCCTTGTCAAAGTTCTTTATTTTTGCCCCTTCCTCTATAGCAACTCTCTCAAGACCTGAAACTATAAAACTTCTGCCGGTTGGTGAAATCCCGGCTATCGCTCCTCCTGAACTGTCCCCTATCCAAACCTTACATTTTCTTTCCATCAGAATACGGGTTATTGCTCGAACGAATTCTGGATGAGTAACAGCAGCAGTGTCAGGAGTTTTAGGCCCTATCAGGTTCACTTTCAAGAGCACTGTCATTTGCGGCCGGATGAATTTTCCCCATCCGCCAAGTAAGTCTATTCCGGAATTGATTATATCTATTAAGTCTTCTACCCTGTAATTATTGCAACTTTTGATTATTACTGCACTCATTTTATCCCCCTGATATTTTTTATATAAGATTAATATTCCATACAAAGATTAGTTTTCCTTCATAGATAATAATTACACCAATTCCATTTACATATGAGTGATTGTACACTATAATTTAGAAAAAAGGTCCTAAAAAATAGAATGAAAAGAAAGAATCGGATTTTTAGTGGTCACTGAGGTAATAATAAAAAGAAAAACGAGGTGGTCATGAAATGAGCAGTTTTAAGCCAGATTTAAGCATGACGCCCAAAGAAATTTATCTTGCGGGAGGATGTTTTTGGGGACTTGAAAAATACATGCAGGAAATTCCCGGAGTCATTTTCACCCAGGTGGGTTATGCCAACGGCAAAACTAAGCACCCTACTTACGAAGAGGTGTGCAGTCACAACACAGGTCATGCGGAGACGGTTTATGTAAAATACGATCCTCAACAAATTAGCTTGAATTTTTTACTTAGGCTATATTATGATGTCATTGACCCTGTCTCCGTTAACCGACAGGGAAACGATGCAGGCAGTCAGTATCGCACCGGAATTTATTATGTGGATTCAAGGGATTTACCCATAATACGAAAATCCATCGATGAATTGCAAGCTAAGTTTGACCGCCCCATTGCCATTGAAGTAAAACCTCTGGAAAATTATTTTAAAGCCGAAGAATACCATCAAAAATACTT
>DUNY01000068.1 GCA_012839145.1 Thermoanaerobacterales bacterium | reverse complement strand
CTGTGGGTATTGAGGATATTGAAGATATAATTGCAGACTTGGATCAGGCTTTAAAAGAAGTTAAAAAGAAGACTATGTAAAAATTATCAAGTTCTTCGACAAGAGATATAAGCCTATGATATAATAATCTTCGGTGTGAAATGTTTGCCGGTCTGTAATTGACCGGCAGACTAAAATAAAAAAAGGGGGATTCGAATGAAAAAAGGCAATCCTATTTCACTGTTACCCTTAGGAGTTTTCTTGGCCTTGTTTCTAGGTGCAGGAATCTATTTTAATGTAAAAGGTGTCGAGTTTGCTTTTTATCAACTACCTGCTCCAGTGGCAGCCATCGTAGGTATTATTGTAGCTTTTATTATAGGTAAGGGCAGCATGGATGAAAAGATGGATACCTTTGTAGGCGGTGTAGGTGAGAGTAATATCATCATAATGTGCATGATTTATCTCTTAGCTGGAGGGTTCTCCGCTGTTGCCAGTGCTATGGGCGGAGTGGACTCAACCGTCAACTTCGGGCTTTCGGTTATCCCACCCAGTTTAATTCTACCCGGACTATTTGTTATTGCGGCTTTTGTAGCAACAGCCATGGGGACCTCCATGGGTACCATTGGTGCTGTAGCACCCATTGCAGTCGATATGGCCATTAAAGCCCAACTTCCTGTGGCCGTGGCAGTAGGTGCTGTGGTAGGTGGAGCCATGTTTGGTGACAATCTTTCAATGATTTCCGATACGACTATAGCAGCTACCCGAACCCAGGGATGTGAAATGAGAGATAAATTTATCATGAACTTCAAAATAGCGTTGCCGGCGGCTATACTAACATTAATAGTTATGATAATCTTTGGTGTTAGCGGACAGATTCCCACCGACTTGGATTACAGTTTTATTAAAATACTTCCTTATATTTCGGTCTTGGTTCTTGCATTAATGGGAATAAATGTATTTTTAGTTCTTATAATCGGCACTGTTTTAGGTGGAATTATAGGTCTTATTGACGGCAGTTTTACTCTTATAGCATATACTCAGACTATCTACGAAGGTTTTACTTCAATGCAGGAAATTTTCATACTCTCACTGTTGATTGGCGGTCTTGCCGCATTGATTTCCAAAGAAGGTGGAATCGACTACCTGCTCAATGCAATCAGCAGCAGAATAACCAGTGTCAAAGGTGCCGAATTCGGAATCGCTGCACTGGTGTCAGTTGCGGATATATGCACTGCCAACAACACCGTGGCAATTGTTATAACGGGACCTATGGCTAAGGAAATAGCTGATGAAAACGGGGTCGATCCCCGGCGCAGTGCCAGTCTTTTGGACATTTTCTCCTGTGTATGGCAGGGCATAATACCCTATGGTGCACAGCTCTTACTTGCGGGCCAACTGTCAGAACTGTCGCCGCTGCAAATAATGCCTTCACTGTATTACCCCTATCTATTGGGTGTAATGGGGATTTTAGCTATAGTATTTGGCTTTCCTAAAACTAAAGCATAAAATATGCAAATTAAGCTTGCCCGGGATTCGATTCCCGGGTTATTTTATTACATGATGAGTATTACAAGGAATAAAAGCTTGTGTTATAATAAAGAAGAAAAAATCTTAAGTAATTAATTTTGTATTATTATAACTTTTGAAATAGAGCATAAGGAGAGAAGTCTATGGGGTTATGTGATTTTCATTTGCATCTGGAAGAAGGCCCATTTACAATAGAATGGATTAAGCAATTTGTAGAAGTTGGGAAATCAAGAGGTATTACCAAGATTGGATTTTCCGAACATGGTCACAGGTTTAAAGAGGCGGTGGGACTTTTGGCAAGTGACGGCTTCAGGGGCGAGTGGACAAAAGGAGAAGCCACTGAAAGCATTGAAGAGTACATAAGAGTGGTGGAGAAGGCAAAGGGCTTAGGTCTTGCTGTAAAACTGGGTATTGAGCTAGATTACATCCCGGAATACGAGGATGATATACGCAAGTTTGCAAAATCCTATCCTTTTGACTATGTATTAGGTTCCATACACTGGTTGAAAGATTTTGGTTTTGACCATCCAGCCTTGATTCATCAGTGGGAAGGGTTGGATGTAGATAAAATCTATGATAAATATTTTGATACACTGCTTTTAGCTGTAAAATCCGGGATTTTCGATGTAGTGGCCCATCCTGATGTTATAAAAGTATTCGGTCATAGGGCACGAAAGGATATGAGTCTACGGTATGACGAGTTGGCAAAAGCCATTTGCGACATGGATTTATGTGGGGAGGTAAGCACCGCCGGATTAAGAAAACCTGTGGGGGAAATGTATCCTTCACCCATGCTTATGAAATATTTTCAGAAATATGATATACCCATAATGGTAAATTCCGATGCTCATATTCCTGAAGATGTTGGTAGAGACTTTGATAAGGCTTTAAATTTTATAAAGAGTTTCGGGTATATGAAAATATGTTATTTTGAAAAAAGGGTCAGAAAGTCAATAAATTTAGCAGGTTGTGATTGAGCACTTTTAGTAAAAGATAAATTCATATATTGCGAGGAAGATAAGATATGCTGCATGTAGTATTAGTGGAACCGGAAATACCCCAAAATACCGGCAACATCTCAAGAACTTGCGCAGCCACCGGCTCAGTGCTGCATTTGATTGGACCTCTGGGATTTAGTTTGGATGACAAGCATTTGAAAAGAGCTGGGCTTGATTACTGGTCCTTGCTGGATGTTAGGTATTATAACAGTTATTCGGAGTTTGAAAGTAAAAATATCAATGGATCCAAATATTATGTTACTACAAAGGCCAAACGTTGTTACACAGATATAGCTATGAATCGGATTGCTATATTGTATTCGGAAAGGAAACTGCAGGGCTTCCGGTTTCATTACTTAAAGCTAAGACGGAAAGGTGCATTCGAATTCCTATGGTTGATGAAGCTCGGTCACTAAATCTATCCAATTCTGTAGCCATTGTAGTTTATGAAGCCCTTCGTCAAGTGGGATTTCAGGGCCTTAAAATACAGGGGCCTTCTAAAGCTTAGATATAAAAATACTGGTCATGTATTTTTACATAACATGACCAGTATTTTTTATAAGGGAAAAACCTTATACTTTAAACTTATTCACGAGCATTGAAAGGCCTTCGGCAAGTTTGGCCAGCTCCTGAGCTGATGCCGATACACTTTCCATAGTTGCGGTTTGTTCTTCGGTGGATGCTGAAACTTCCTGGGTTCCAGCAGCAGTCTCCTGAGAGATACTAGATATGTCATGGACCATACGAACTATGCTATCTATATGGTTGTATTGCTCTGACAGCTCACCGGAAATGTTTTTAGCTCTATCGGCAACTATGTTTATTTCTGCTATCAAGGCATCAATTTGGCTGTTAATATCTTGAATGAGGTTTTGACCCTCGTCCACTTCTTTAATACTCTCGGCCATGGAATTTACTGCAAACTTACTGCTGTTTTGGATGACTTTAACTATATCTGATATCTGTTTTGCCGCTTCTCCTGATTGTTCTGCTAGTTTCCTCACCTCATCGGCTACAACGGCAAAACCACGGCCGTGTTCGCCCGCCCGGGCTGCTTCAATAGAGGCATTGAGAGCCAGTAGGTTGGTCTGATCTACAATTTCACCTATGATACCGGTAATATTGCCTATTTCACGTAGTTTATCATCCAGATCTCCCATAATACGATTGGACTGGTCAACAGAAGTTTTTATTGAGTCCATTTTTTCTTTTGACAGCCGGATATTTTGTTGGCTTTCCTTTGCACTCAGTGTCATATGTTCAGCTGAGTCGGCCGTTGAACGAGCATTTTCCTCCACATTGCCGTTGGAGATAACCAGCTGATTAACCACCTCTGATATTTCTTCCAAATTTTTAGCCTGTTCATTGGCTCCATGAGCTATTTGCTCTACAGCTTCGGCTACCTGTTGAGCGGATAAAGTGCTTTGTTCGGCGCCGGAGGCCAGTTCTTCCGCTGAAGCCGATAAGTTTTCAGTAGCTCGAATTACTTCTTGTACAAGTTCTTTTAAGCGGGAGGTCATTATATCGAAAGAAGCTGCCAACGCACCAATTTCCGTATTGTCTTTAATTTTTACGACACCTGTCAAATCATTGTTGGCTACACTTTCCGTAACATTAAGCAGACGCCGTATTGGCTTTGCTATTATTTGACCTAGGAACATACTTAGAACCAAACTAACTAAAGCAACAATGCCAGATATAATTACAACAGTTTTTGATATAGTCGAAATATGGACAAATGCCTCTTCTACCGGTTGTTGCACAAATATTCCCCAGCCCAGGCGATTATATTGCCCGTATGCTACGAACTGCTCCCTTCCGTCCTTATCTTTGTAAGTGGTAAAACCCTTTTCTGCATTTAAAGCACTGTTTACGAAATCGTATTTATTATAGTTCTCCCTGGCTTTTACTATATAGTATTCTTTGTGTGCTATTACATTTCCGTCTTTATCGGTGACAAAAGCAAAGCCTTCCTCTCCCACCTTCATATTCATCACTATGCGCGTTAAATTTACCAAGGATACGTCGGCACAAACAACACCCATAGGTTCACCACTATCGGATAAGATAACATCTGAAATTGAAACAACAGAATTACCTGACATGGTGTCCACCTGCACATCGGAGATAAAAGCCCCTTTAGCTCCTATGGCGCCGGTATACCACTTTTCATTTTCGAGATTATAATTATCAGGAAAAGACACAAAAGGCACAGCAAAAACGGAATGATCTTCAATGCCTGCTACATATATGCGAAGAATTTGGGGATTTTGTTGGAACATATCATATAAGAATGGAGATATTTGCTGTTCCTCCATAGTTCTTACAGTTGTAGTCGTTGCTAAAAAAGCTACAAGGTTTTTATTTTGTTCAATAAACAGATCGATATTGTCATCTAAATTATTTACTATTATACTTGCCTTATCTTGAATTTCCGTTGATACAGAATTTCTGGTAATATTGGTAACCACAGTTCCCATGACTACAAGAGGAATAATTGCCATTAAAATGAAGAATGCGGCTAACCGAGTCTTCAGGCTGCCTTTAATACCTTTCGAATCTCTAGGTGGTTTTTTGCTCCGCTTGAGTTTTGGCAACTTAAGTTTTGGTAGTTTGAATTTAAATTTCAAAAAAGACGACCCCCTCTAATATTATTAATCCGTTACAATGACAAAAATTATGATATTAATAAAAACAAAAAGCCCATTTGGGCATTAAATGATTGATATAAGAAAAGACAAGTACAGATTACTCCCTTGAAAGCCTTTGCTAAAATGCAGCCTGGCAACCATAGCTTTTCAGAAACTCAAAAAACATTAGGTCCATAGCTTTGCGTCCGCCTCTTTAGAGGAGTTTGCCCATAGTGTACCTTTTTATTACTAATTATATCTAATAATGTAAGATTATACAAGCAAATCTGGACAAATATTGGAGTTTTTAATCAAAAATGGTAGAATTGAAGGAGTAGCGGAAAAAAAGGTTTAAAAGAGGGGCTATGATGATAAACATACAGATTATTTTTGAAGATAATCATTTGCTAGTGGTTAGCAAGCCGCCCAATGTTTTATCTCAAAAGGATAGAACCGGAGATGCAGATATGTTAACTATTTTAAAAAATGAAATAAAAATAAGGGATAACAAGCCCGGTAATGTCTTTCTCGGCCTTGTCCATCGTTTGGATAGGCCGGTAGGGGGTGTAATGGCTTTTGCCAAAACCTCAAAGTGTGCAGCGAGACTTTCCGATCAGATAAGAAAAAAGGTGTTTACAAAAACCTACTTAGCTGTAATTCATGGAAAACCGGCTAAGAGGAAGGATACATTGATTAATTACTTGCTGAAAAATCATACATCAAACACTGTAAGTGTTGTTGACAATTGGGTTAAAGGTGCAAAAAAAGCAATGATGGATTATGAAATTGTGGATGAGGCTGATGGTTTTAGCCTTGTAAAAGTTTTCCTATACACTGGAAGACCCCATCAGATCCGTGTTCAACTATCATCAATCGGACATCCTTTATACGGTGATCAACGTTATGGATTTAAAGTTAACAAGAAGGGGCAACAAATTGCTCTTTGGTCTCACAGCATTACTTGCGAGCATCCGACTTTTAGAAAAAAAATAACTTTTACAAGCTTCCCTAAAAACGAACACCCATGGAATAACTTTAATTTAACTTTAGAGCAAAATTTCACTGATTTATCCGATGAGTGGAGCCCAGAGGAAAAGGACGATTTAGCTGCTTTGATGAAATAGATAAAACCATTCAACTGCCCTGCTCCCTATCCACATCCACGCCTTTAAAATTCAGTACACCGCTTTTTTTACACGATAGACGTAAAAAGAAGCCTTACCGTTAAGAACCGGGCGAAATCTTTATTACTATTTCTCCATCTTTTTTATAACCTCTTAGATTAGAGACGATTCCTTTTACGGTATCAGCAATTATGTTATTTACAAAAGGCACTAAGGGTATTTCCTCTCCGTCAATATAAACTTTTACCTGACCCTTTTCAATTCTGTCATGCATTTTTCTTCTCCTTTCTTTTATGTTTTATTTTATCATTTAACTATATATTAAAACTTGAATATTCCTCTACATAAGGCAAATCTTTGTAACAACAATCTTCGCAACACTTGTTAGAACATAATTGTATAAGTATTTCATCTTCGATGTCTATTATATTTGTAAAGATCCCTTACTTTAATTATACTTGTTAAGCTCCTTATTACAAGTATTTTTATACAGAAGTATCTAATATTGAAATCCCTAAAAAATTTGAATAAGATAAATATGAAGGAACAACCTATTATACTGGATGTCTAACTTTAATTATCCTTGATATAAAAACACAATAAAAGCTGGATTTTTATAAAAAATGATTATACATATCGGCAGTGTTTGAATAAAGGGAGGTAAAACAGATGAAACATAAAACAGCATCAAGACTTGCAATAGACAGTGAGCATGAGATATTAATAGAAAGGATGGCACATGAGGGGCAAGGAATAGGAAAGATAAATGGTCTGAAGATCTTTGTGGAAGGTGCCATGATCGGTGAAAAATGCAGAGTCAAAATAACAAAATCGAAAAAACACTATGCTATCGCCAAAATTATAGAGATACTTAAGCCTTCACTTGACAGGATAACTCCTAAGTGTATGTATGCTAATCAGTGTGGTGGTTGCCATCTTCAGTATATGTCATATGAAGCCCAGCTTTCATTTAAGACCTCGAAAGTAAAAGACAGTTTAAAAAGAATCGGGCATATTGATACCGAAGTTTATGAAACCCTCGGTATGGTAGAACCCTGGCATTATCGGAACAAATCCCAATATCCTGTTGGCAGGCGAAATAATAATGTTGTGCTGGGTTTTTATGAAAATAGAAGTCATGACATTGTGGATTTGGAAAATTGCCTGATACAACATTCCTTAATTGATAAAGTAATGTTGACTGTAAAGGATTGGTTGGAGCAATACCATATCTCAATATATAATGAATTAAGTCATGAAGGTTTAATCCGTCATGTGGTGATAAAGGTAGGTTACAAGACCGGTGTAGTCATGGCCATATTGGTGGCAAATGGTAAGGAAATTCCCTTTATAGACAGATTAGTGAAAATGCTTGGTAGTAAGATACAGGGATTTAAGTGTCTTATATTAAATGTTAATACTAAAAAAACAAATGTTATAATGGGTGAGGAAAATATTGTATTATATGGTAGAACATATATTTACGACTATATAGGTGATGTAAAGTTTCGGATCTCCCCACTTTCATTTTTTCAGGTTAATTCAATACAAATGGAAGCACTCTATAAAAAAACCCTAGAATATGCAGGCCTTACAGGCAGTGAAACCGTTATTGATCTTTACTGTGGTATAGGGACCATATCATTATTTTTGGCTAAAAAGGCCAAAAGGGTGTACGGGATAGAAGTGGTCAGTCAGGCCATTGATGACGCACGTATCAATGCCGAAATAAATGGCATTGACAATGTTGGATTTATTGAGGGAGCTGCGGAAAAAGTCATGCCCAAAATAGCGGAAAGGGGTATAAAACCTGATGTAATCGTAGTGGACCCTCCCCGCCGAGGTTGTGATGAAAAAACCCTTGAAGCCATTGCTAGGGTATCCCCCGATAGGGTTGTATATGTCTCATGTAATCCAGCCACCCTTGCCAGGGACCTACGCTACCTAGAAGATAGAGGATATAAAACAGAGGAAGTCCAGCCGGTAGATATGTTTCCGCAGACACATCATGTGGAGTGTGTGATAGAGATACAAAAAGTATAATCTTTGAGATAGCTCGATTTTACAAGGTTTCCGATGGTTTCCAGTTTGTTAATAACGGACCTGATTTTCGAAATAAAAAGCCTATTTCTGAGCTGGAGATAGGAATAGCTGTTCGGATATGGTGTAAGTAGACACAAGAAAATTAAGATGGATACATAACCCGCTTTGAAAGAAGCGGGATTTTGTTTTGCTTCACTGGTTTCTCTCAGTTCCAATAATGCAAACATTATGGTTAGTAGCAGCTATTATTATTACTCTGTCAATTATTATGTATCAAAGATCCTGTAAATCAAGTTTTATCTAAATGAGGAGAGTTAGAATGAAAAATTGTTTTATAAAAGATATATTAGTTTTTGTTTTAATTGTAGCAGTTATCTTTATTGCTTGTTTGTTCTTGCCGGAAAGGGTGCCAATTCATTTTAATGCTCAAGGGGAAGCAGATATAATCGTCAATAAGTATTTTTACTATTTGGTGCGATCATTCCATACTCTGCATATTGGAGTTTTTTGCGTAAGAAGAAAAGAGAAAATTAATCTGCACATAAATTATAAAGAATAAATTTGGCGTATTGAAAATTGATGCTTGTATCTGGGCAGTATTTCAATCCATCGGTCCATTCCCAGAAACGCTCAAAATGTGTGGGGGAGGATACACTCAGAATCATTTCCATCTTCAGGATATGAAGCGGTTGAAGGTCCTGAGATCTTGTGGAACAAGAGTATGGATACTGGGAATTCGAAGTATAGAATTGAAATTTGGATTCCGGTAAAGGAAAACGATCGTGGAATATATTAATGATTATGATTGAAGATACTCCTAGTAGAGTGCCCTTTCATCATGGTGGTTGTGATAGCCGTAGATTGATATATTACCGTCTACCGATATTGAAGAGAGTAATTAATAGTGTTATAATTGTTGGGTAAGGAGGCTTTAAACATGTATGCAAGTATTGCAGTAGTAGATATAACTTTATCTCATTTATAGTTAAAAGAATTAAAGGAGGTAAAGGTATGGGTATATTCTCTATATTTGTTATTGAGAGATTTCATTATAAACCAAATCAAAAATAATTGGTTATAATGGGCTCTTAAGATTAGTTCATTATAGACAGGAAGGAGAAGGTTATAATGAAACAGAAAAACCCAAAACACACACAGAATTTTATTACATCTAGAAAGCATGTAAAAGAAATATTAAAATATACAAATATCAGTAAACAAGACAAGGTAATAGAAATTG
>DUNY01000004.1 GCA_012839145.1 Thermoanaerobacterales bacterium | reverse complement strand
CAACTGCCGAAAGTGAATAATTTGTACCCGTCCCCAAATATTCATTAGGGTAGTTGGGGCTATTTATATTTTCCTCTGATTTTACTTTTATTATGTATAGAAGTTACGGCATAATTTCTATAAAAAAAAGGAGTGTTTTTACACACTCCCGGTTTTGCTATGCTTCAAATCCATTATATGTATTCATGGCCTGCTCAGCACCGTCAGTCACTATGAGAAGAGCTGCTTTTGCCGCCGCTTCTATTGTGGCTTTTATCTTTTCCACTTCTTCACCGTAGAACTTACCCAAAACATGATCCACTGCATCTTTTTGGCCCTCAGGCCGACCTATACCTATCCGAATACGAGAAAATTTGTCTGAGGTCAGCTGATATATAATAGAGTCCATGCCCCGATGGCCTGCGCCGCTGCCTTCAGTTCGGATTCGAAGGCGCCCTACAGGTAGGTCCATGTCATCATAAATGATTATAAGGTTTTTTAATGGAATTTTGTAGTAGTTTATAGCATCCAGCACACTTTGCCCGGATAAATTCATATAAGTTAGTGGCTTTAAGAGAAGTATCTTCTCTTTGTTAATTACGCTTTCTCCCAATAGGCCTTTGAACTTTACCTTGTTTATTTTGGCACCTGTTTTTTCGGCTATTATGTCAAGTGCCATAAATCCCACATTATGCCTGGTGCTTTCATATTTTTTCCCCGGGTTCCCTAAGCCCGCTATTAAAAACAAGCTAACCACCCCATAATTGGAAAAAATAAGGGCCGTTGCCCTTATTCTTCCTCTTCTTCCTCTTCCTCTTCTTCTTTGTCGCTTTCCACAAGCTCCGGTTCTTCGCCTTCTTCCAGAACGTCCACATCTTCTTCTTCCTCTTCTTCAATTGACGGCATCAGTAATGTGACTATAACTTCATCTGGATCATCAAGAATCGTGTTCTTCTCATCAACTTTCAAATCCGCCACTGTAATTGTATCACCGATTTCCATTGTGGAAATATCCACTTCTATGTTGTCAAGCATATCACCCGGCAGTGACTTTACAGCAATTTCCCTCTTCTGATGTTGTAGTACCCCGCCCATCTTGATACCTTCCGCATCACCTATGAGAAAGATGGGTAGATTGTATTCTACTTCTTCATCCATTGATACTTTAAAAAAGTCCACATGGTCAATGGTGTCTTTCAAAATGTTTCGCTGAACTTCCTTTATCAGCACGGGGAAAGTCTGGTCTTGAACTTCAAGATTTATAAGGGAACTTTCACCTTGGGTTTTCAATATCCTGTACAGTTCCTTTTCATCAATGGCAATACTTGTGGTTTCATATCCCTTGCCATAGACTACGGCGGGCAGTTTGTTTTCCTTCTTGAGTCTTTTGCTTTCGCTTTTTGCGGCCTGGCGAATTGCCGCTGTTAAAACCGGATGTTCCATGTAATACTCCTCCTTACTCTCTCTGTTTCGTCCATATCCTTCTCCAAATAAATGGAAATATTAAGGCATGGTCATCCTTTTAGTGTCTTCATATATTATACTCGCCATCTTTCCCGAAGGCAAGTTTTTGACAAAAATATGATATTTTATCAAATAAACAAGAATAAAACCTTCTTAGTTCAGTCAAACAAGCTGCTCAGGGTTTTATTTTCGTGAATTCTCGAGATGGCCTCCGCAAAGAGGGGTGCCACCGAAAGTACTTTAATTTTGTTTAATTTTTGACTTTCCCGTAAGGGTATTGTATTTGTAACAACTACTTCCTCAATGGGGGCTGCCTTCAGTCTTTCAATGGCAGGGCCGGATAATACCGGATGAGTACAGCAGGTATAGACAGCTTTGGCACCTCGTTCCATAAGAGCATGGGCACCCATTGTAAGGGTTCCTGCAGTATCAATCATATCATCCACTATAATTACCGTTTTACCTTCGACCCTTCCTATGATATTCATGACTTCGGCTACATTGGGCTCCGGACGGCGCTTGTCGATTATGGCAAGAGGGGCTACCAACCGATCTGCCAGTTCCCTTGCTCGGGTTACTCCTCCCACATCGGGGGATACTACCACTACATCTTCCAACTTTTTATTTTTAAAATACTCGGCTAAAATTGGCATAGCCTTTAAATGGTCTACCGGGAAGTTGAAAAATCCCTGGATTTGTCCTGCATGTAAATCCATTGTAAGTACACGATTTGCTCCAGCTGCGGTAATTATATCCGCCAGCATTTTCGCAGTGATGGGGTCTCGGGAACGAGCTTTTCTATCCTGCCTGGCATAACCATAATAAGGTATTACGGCGGTAATGCGCTCAGCTGACGCTCTCATCATGGCGTCAATCATTATCAGCATTTCCATTATACTATCATTAACCGGGTAGGAGAATGGCTGAACCACAAATACATCTGCCCCTCGTACTGTTTCTTTTATTCTCACCTGTATTTCCCCATCGCTAAAGGTACCGACCCAGGATTCGCCTAATGGTATCCCTAAGTGTTTTGAGATTTCCCGGGCAAGATTGGGATTGGCATTGCCGGTAAAAACCTCCAGCCTACTTTCCATCGCCTTTTGTTCCTCCTTCTATTTTGTTCCTTCTTTTTGCAGCCCATCCAACTTTATTTTCCTGTCTGGCCCGAGCTATTGCCAGGGAATCTTCCGGCACCGCTTTGGTGATAGTGGATCCTGCCGCTATATAAGAGCCGGCTTTTACGGTAACCGGTGCTACTAAATTTGAGTTACATCCTACAAAGGCATTATCTTCAACAACTGTTTGATGTTTTTTGTATCCATCATAATTGACAAAAATCACACCTGCACCGATATTAATATCTTTACCCAACACTCCATCCCCCACATAGGACAGATGAGGTATTTTGGTACCTTCACCTACTTGTGTATTCTTGAGCTCTACAAAATCCCCCACTTTGACTCTTGAGGCAATCTTACATCCAGGCCTAAGGTTGGAGTAAGGTCCAACCTTTACTCTTTCATCTAAAACACATTCATCAATTTGACTCATGATTATTTCGCTAAAGTCCCCAATGACGGTGTCTTTAATTCGGCAGGGACCGATTATGTTGCAGCCTTGACCGATTTTGGTGCTGCCTTCCAACATAACCCCGGGATATATAATGGTATCCCTTCCGATTTCAACTCTATAATCCACCATGCATGTATCGGGATTAATAAAGGTAACGCCTTTTTCCATCCAATCTTCAATGATTTTTTTCTGCATGAGATTTTGAACTTGAGCCAATTGTCGCCGGTCGTTTATACCGTGAAGTTCTTCAGGGTCTTCCAGTTCAAAAGCAACCACCCTCTTCTTTTCCCTGTTCAAAATCTTGATTACGTCTGTAAGGTAGTATTCCCCTTGGCGGTTATTATTTTCCACTTTTAAAAGGGCTGAAAACACCAAGGAGGTGTCAAAGCAGTAAAAACCCGCGTTTATCTCATTTATTGTCCTTTCCTCGGGAGTAGCATCTTTATGTTCCCGAATGTCAAGAACCTTATTGCCCTCTCTTATTATCCTACCATAACCTGTGGGATCGGAAACTTTGGCGGTCATTACGGTAGCGGCAGCTTTTTGCTCCCGATGAAGCTCGGCCATCCCTTGGATGCTTTCTGCCGTTACTAAAGGCATATCCCCATAAAGTACAACAAGGTGGGTGCTCCCTCGTGCGGCGCTTTCAGCCTGCATCAGGGCATGTCCTGTCCCCTTCCGCTCTTTTTGCACTACAAATTCAATATCATCTTTTTCATAGAATTGCTTTATCTTTTCGGCATCTTTGCCGACTACCACAACTATTTTCTCAGCTCCGGCACGGCGGGTTGCCTCTATTATATAGGTCAATACGGGTAGCCCGCAGACTTTATGCAACACTTTGGGTGTATTGGATTTCATGCGAGTTCCCTCACCGGCAGCGAGAATCACAGCCGTAAAATTTTCCATCGTACCCCTCCTAAAATTATTAAAAAATGGCTCATTTGTAAATTCGACACTTGCCACATAATCCCCTTTATCTATATAATACTTTTTTCAAAAACTATTTCCAAAGGGAATGGCTTCCACCAAAGACAATTAATTCATATCAACCGGAAAAATATAGGACATCCTAAGATGTCCCAATTTTAAATTATTTTACTGTTATAATGACTTAAAATAATTTCTTGTATTTTTGCCCGTGCCTCGGCACTGATGGGATGAGCGATATCTTTAAACTTTCCGTCCAAGGTCCGTCTGCTGGGCATTGCAATAAACAGACCGTTTTGACCCTCTATAATACGGATATCATGTACTACGAACTCATCGTCAAAGGTAATGGACACTACGGCTTTCATCTTTCCCTCTTCGACCACTCTACGTATACGGACATCGGTGATATTCATCGGCATTACCTCCCGGGAGAATTTTGGATCAACTCAATATTATTGGGGAATAAAACAAAGTCTCACGCGCTAATACTTTTGTGTTAGAAGTTCTATAAAAAAATTAAAAATCCTTCCAATATATTTGATATATTAAAAATAAAGTTGTTCTTGTTTCCCGGATGCCTCAGTCCGTAATATTACAATAATCACCCTTAATCAGCATCTATTCCTGTAGAACTGATAACAATTTGCCGTTAATGCTGATATGGACTTCTCCTTCATGGGTATCGATGCCTTCTAAAATCAAAAGAGTCGTAAAATCTTCCACAAGTTTTTCCTTTGGCACAGCCGTTGTAACCACCATGGCAGTTCCCACCACTTCAGCTTTAAATTCAGCTGCAAGTTCCCTCATGCCCTGGGCAGTCCCGCCGCCTTTCATGAAATCATCCACAATAAGCACCCGTGCATTTTCAGGAAGGGCTCGTTTTGCCAGGGACATATTGTGAATCTTTTGGCCGGTCCCAGATACATAGCTTATCCCAACCGACGGGCCTTCCGTTACCCGGCTGTCTCTTCTGGCTACCACCATTGGAACGTTCAATGCCCGGGCAGTCATAAGGGCTATTGGAATGCCCTTAGTCTCCACAGTCAGTACATGGGTGGGACTTTTGTCAAAAAACAGTTGAGAAAATATTTCCCCGATTATGCACGAAAACTCCGGCGAGAATATGACGTCGGTCATGTAAAGGTAACCTCCGGGAATAATCCGTTTTTTATCCTGCAAAGTTTCACAAAGACCTTGTAAAAAAGCATTTATGGCTTCCATTGATCTTTGTGTGCGATAACGAACTCCTCCCGCAGCTCCGGGAATTGTAACCAGTTCCCCCTCCCCCGAAGCCATCAAGGCTTTTTTAATAATATCCAGGTCTTCACTTATGGAAGACTTGGCTGCTCCAAGGCGATCACTGAAGCTGCTCAAGGAAATAACCTTGTTTGGATTTTCCGACAGCGTTTTTGAAATCAGGGCAATTCTATCACTGCGCCTCATGCAAAATCCCCCTAACTTAATACTCTGGCAGCAAGCTCAAGGTCGCTGTCCTTATCTACATCAGTCCCTATCTCCGGATAAGGGCAGATTACTGCTCTGGCTTTTATTCCAAACAGGTCCGAAACCCGATCTTCCAACTGTTTGATAGTAAGTGTGCCCATTAATAACTTAATTACAAAATTTATGCCAAGTATTCCCGCAAGTTTCCAGGGCTTTTTACGGTATGACATAAAGGCTTCGGCTTTTTTTACACACCTTTTGACCGTGCCTGCCTTAACCAGAACCATATTTCCTCCTGTAAAGGTGCCGTCCTTTATCTTTACATATGTACGCTTTACTCCTGGATACTTATTTTCATTTTCTTCTTTTGGAACTATGGGATAGCAGAAATCCGCATCCAATATAAGGGACTTTTCTACAAAGTCGCCAATAGCCTCGGAAGTTATCATGGGAATATCCGATGTGGAAATTAGGATCATGTCATCATCTGAAAATATTTCGACACCTTTTAATATGTTGGCAGTCATGGAAGATTCACCGTTTACAATAACATCTGCCTGATTTTTTATGGGCAAAAGCTCTTGTGTGGGGCCCACAACGGCGACAGTATCGATAATATCCAGGTTCCTCAGTGCATCAATGATATAGTTTATCATTTCCCTACCATGAATCTTTATAAGGGCTTTATTTGCATGGACCTTACTCAAAGGACAATCCTCCTGGGTGCCGGCCAGGATCAGAGCTTTCATAACGGTTCCCCCTCAAAATCCATTTGCTTTCTAAGTATGTTCATTACATTGTATTCTACTTCATAGATATGCTCTTTGGCAAGTCTCTCCGCATTTTCAGCATCTCCTTGTTTGATGGCTTCAATGATTTGCTCATGTTCTGACAAAACACTTTTCAGTCGAGCCGGATTACTGAAGGATTGGGTGCGAAATCGGTCTATTTGTTCTTTCAGATTATTTATCATTTGAGCCAGTCGGTCGTTTCTTGAAGCACTAAATAAAACCTGATGAAATTCCATATCTTTTTTGATAACGGTCTTAGTGTCTTCCTCTTTTCCTGCTTTTGAAATATCCTCCAATATTTTGTCCAAGCTGGTTATCTCTTCATCGGTGATACGTTCAGCTGCTAAGGCAGCTGCCAATCCTTCCAGACTGCCGCGTATCTCAAATACTTCCGCAACATCTTTTAAAGTAAGTCCCGCTACATAGGCACCTTTGCGGGGAACCATGACTACCAGACCTTCCAGTTCCAGTTTTCGTATAGCTTCCCGCACAGGGGTTCTGGAAACTCCCATTTCTTCTGCCAATTGAACTTCCATGAGTCTTTCCCCTGGTTTTAGTCGACCGCTTATAATAGCTTCTCTAATTGCCGCAAATACCAAATCCCGGAGTGGTTTATAGTTGTCAAGTTTTATCGTCGAAAATCTATTACTCAAAAAAATCCCCTCCCTACTTCATTTCCGTTACAAAAATCCAATTACCTCTGAATATAGCATCATCGGCCGCTCTTTTGGCATCACGAGCACTTTCAAAAAGACCGAAGACAGTAGGACCGCTGCCTGACATGAGACTGCCCATGGCTCCTCTTTGTTTAAGCTGTTTTTTTATATTATTAAGCGCCGGATAAAGTTTTAAAGTGACTTCCTCCAAGACATTACAAAGTCCCGAGCCTATTTTAGCGATATTTTGCTCTTTGATATGTTCAATCATCCCTTTTGTATCCGGCCGAGTTTTTATGTTTTTTACATCCAGTCTATTGTATACTTCTTTGGTTGAAACTGAATATGACGGTTTGACAAGAAGTACGCCAAAACCCGATAAAGGTTTAAGAGGTGAAAGCTTTTCACCGATGCCCCGGGCGAGAGCGGTTTTGCCTAATATGCAAAAGGGTACATCGGCACCGATTTTTTTGCCCAAGGACATTAATTCTTCTTGAGATTTCTTTAATTGGAAGAGCTCATTTATACCTACAATAACGGCTGCCGCATTGGCGCTGCCTCCAGCTAATCCTGCCCCTAAAGGAATATTTTTGTTCAGAGTAATGGATATTCCTGCATCAAGCCCATATTCCTCCATCATTAGTCGGGCGGCTTGAAAAGCTAAGTTGTCTTCATCCCGGACCAGCTGCCGGCAATTAGTTTTTAACTCAATAATCGGTTGTGAAATCAGTTTAAGAGAAATTATATCTTTTAATGCAAGGGTTTGCATTATCATCTCCACTTCATGATAACCGTCGGGCCTTTTGAAAAGTACATCAAGGGTCAAGTTAATCTTGCCCTTTGCATCTATATCCAATTTGTGCAACAGGTTTTCCCCTCTCAAAAAAGAATGATAAATATGACGCTCTTTAATATATATTTCACAAAAAAACTTAAAATCCTGCCGGTTCGAAAAAAATACATCAAACCGGCAGGACCAAAGCTCGTTTTATACCTGCCATTGCACTGTTTATAGACTTTAATGATTTTTCATAGTTTTCATAGAAGATAATTACAAGGTCTCCTTCTACGGCATTTGCCAAGCTTTCAGTTATGGCTTCCTCCTCTTTTAATATAATATCAATTTTGTCCCGCTTAAGTCCTGCTTCAAGAGCGCCTTTTGCCAGAAGTGACGCAACTTCTCCCGGGCTACGACCTCTGAGATTTTCATCTTCCTTTATTATAAGACGGTGGAAACCTTTGCCGGCCACAGACCCCAGTGTAATTATATCCTGATTCCGGCGATCGCCGGGGCTCCCAATAACACCCACCATGCGTAAGGGTCTCAGTAATTTTCCCGTGTTTATTATGGCTTCAAGGCTTTTTACATTATGGCCGTAATCCAGCATTATGGTTATATCTTCAAGGGAAATTATATTCATGCGACCGGGATTTTGTTTTCCATCACAGTGAAATTCTTTTAACGCCTTGGCAATTACTTTGGAAGAAATATTAAGGCCCCAAGCTCCAGCGGTGGCAGCTAAGGCATTTTGTAGGTTATGGCGAGCACGGCCTTTTAAAGTGCAAGGCAAATCCTTTACCTTCACGAGACTTTGAATTTTGCCTTGCTGCTCCAGGTAAATTACACTGTTTTTTACATAGACGCCGCGGCCTCCTTGACTCAGATGTTTTCTTAGAATTAGATTCTCCTCCTGTAAGCTGAAAAATATCACCTGGCCTTTAAGTCGTTTTACCACTTCCATAGTCTTAGGATCATCAGCATTGAGCACTGCATATCCGGTGTTTATCACCTGTTCCGCCACAAGGGATTTTACGAAAGCTAAATCCTCCAAAGTCTGGATTCCATCAAGACCCAGATGGTCTTCCGTTATATTTGTAATGATACCTACATCTGCCTTTTCATAGGCAAGACCGGACCTGATAAGACCTCCTCTTGCAACTTCAAACACTGCCGCTTCTACAGTGGGATCAAGAAGCACCATGCGCGCACTTTCGGGGCCGCTGCGATCTCCGGTCTTTATGCAGTGATTGTTTATATATACGCCATCGGTACATGTCATGCCCACTTTAAGGCCTGATGTGGTAAGAATGTGGTTTAGCATTCTAACGGTGGTGGTTTTGCCGTTAGTACCGGTAACTGCCACCAAAGGAAAAGTTGGAGGCCCTTGGGCAAACAACATGTGGGCTATGGCCTTTGCTGCAGGTCTGGATTTTCCTATGGACGGATAAAGATGCATTCTTATACCCGGAGCTGCATTTACTTCTATTACGGCCCCTCGGCTTTTTTCCAAGGGAATGCTTATATGTTCGATAGTAATATCAATTCCTGCTATGTCCAGCCCAATAACTTTCGCAACTTTCTCTGCCAGATGCTTGTTTTCTAAACACACCTCATCAGTAACATCCATGGCGGTACCGCCGGTACTTAAGTTTCCGTTTTCTCTTAAAACAACGAATTTACCTTTGGGAGGTACCGAATCCAGTGTATAACCAGAGCGGGCTAATACATTTTTGACGATTGGATCAATTTTTATTTTTGTCAGAGCTTTTTCGTGGTATTCACCCCTGAGGGGGTCCTGATTAACCATGTCTACCAGTTGTGTAATGCTGGACACACCGTCACCTATTACATGAGCCGGAATCCGCTCCGCTGCGCAGCAAAATCTGCCGTTTACCACCAACACCCGATAATGGCGGCCTCGGATTTGTCTTTCTACCATAATTTTATGTGAATAGGTTTTTGCCAGATTGAAGGCATTGACAACCTCATGGTTTTTTTTAAGATTTAAGCTTACACCCTTGCCTTGGTTTCCGTTCTGTGGTTTTACCACCACCGGGTAACCTATATTTTGGGCGGCTTTGACCGCTTCAGCTTCAGTATGGACGATTTTGCCGTAAGGCACTGGGATTCCGCAAATTGATAAAAGTTCTTTGGTCAGCATCTTGTCACAGGCTATGTCCACTGAAAGGCAGCCTGTATTTTGGCTGATAGTGGCTTGAATGCGTTTTTGGGATGCACCGTAACCGAATATTAAAAAACTGCCTTCCCCTATACGGGTTATAGGAATACCCATTTTCTTCACCTCATCGACTATGGCTTGTGTGCTAGGTCCCAAATGACTGCTTTCAGCTATTTCCCTTAACTTAAAAATCCAAGCTTCAATATTTATAGGGATGCCGTCCAGGATAGCCTCCAAAAGCTCTACTGCCATAGAAGCGGCTCGAAGTGCTGAATTTTTTTCTTCATAGCGAAAAACTACATTGTAAACACTTCCCTTGAGTCGCCTAGCCTTACCGAAATTTATATCCTGACCTGAAAGGTTTAAGAGCTCAATAGCCACATGTTCCAACACATGGGGAAAGTAGGTCCCTTCCTCCAGTCGAATCAAAAATCCGCCAGGTCGGTTAAAGCAGCATTTATGGTCTGAAAGCCCCGGAAGATATGATAGCAGTGCTTTGTTAAATCCCGGAATCTCCCGTGTAGCCACATTCTCCAGTTCTTTTACATCAACCGTCATTTTTATGATCGATTTTGGGCTGTAGATGTTGGGACCATCCATGGCCCTTATCTCTACAATTTCCATATTAATCCTCCCTGATTTTATCTTTCCTAAATATGGTTTCCATTTATAAAATGTCTATTCAAGATTCCTCAGGAAAGGGCCTACGAGTGCTAAGGTCAAAGCTTGTCCCCGGTGAAAGTACGTGAATCTTAGCATTAAACATGGCCAGCGGTTCTCCCGGTGCAAGTTCCGATACATTGGTATATTCTACGGCACTTCCATCAATTACCGTAACGGTGCCGGACCCTTCAACTGTAAATACGGCCTTTGGGTTTATAAGTATAGCGGTATCCTCATCGATGCCCACTCCTAATACGTAGGGATTGCAAGCTACTGCGGTAAGCAGTCGGCCTATTCGGCCTCGCTGAGCAAAATGCTGATCCACTACAACCTCTTCTAAAAGTCCCATACCCGGGGCCATGTTTATCAAGCTACCGGCTGGAGTCTGGTTGCCGTCGCCTTCCACTATCATGGTATCACTCATAACTGAGGCTCCGGCACTGGTCCCGCATAAAACCACCCCTTTTTTATAAGCATCATGAAGGGCGTGGTAAAACCTGCTTCCCCCAAGCAGACTTGTAATGCGCAGTTGATCACCCCCGGTGAAAAAGATGCCGGTGGATTTTTCAATTCTCTCGGCAATATAATCCTTTTGGGCTTCCTGTCGGGTCTTTATGTCAAGGGCTACCACATCTTTTACTCCCAAACGGGAAAAAAACCTCACATAATCGCCCCCCACCTGTTCGGGCCTGGTCGTAGCCACAGTGATGACGGTAAGGCAAGCTTTGCTTTCACCGGAAAGATTCACCACCTTTTCCAATATTTTACAATCGCGATTTTTATCTTCGGCTCCCCCAATCAATAATAAATACCCTTTGGATTTTTCCCCCAAAACCATCACCTCAGAGTTATTATCCCCCTTTTTTTGCAAAACAAAAATTTACCCACCTACAAGAGGTAGCTCTTTATTTATACAGAACTCCCGGTCTAATTGAAGGGTTTCACATATAAAAATCCCGCAGTTGCGGGATTTGGAAAAAGTATTTTTACATTCTTGGTATGACCAGCTGCTGCCCGGGCATAATAGCGTCGGGATTTGTGATGTTATTGGCGGACACTATGGATTCCACTGTAACATTGTATCTCTTGGCTATAAGCCATAGAGTGTCTCCCTTTTGAACGATGTATATGGTCATGGCAGGTTTTTCTTCTTCTTTCTTCTTTTCCTCTTTCTTCTCCTCTTTTTCTTCCTTTTCCTCTTCTTCCGGCTCTATTACATTTACAACAATATCAATTTCAATCATTTGAGTGACTTTTGCGAAGAGACCTAAAACCGCCCTGACTTCAAACCGCCGAGGTTCATTTGGTATTGTGGATGAAGAGCAGTGCTCCACCAATACATCAAAGTCAAGCATCATGTCTTCTTCAGCACCTGGAATTTCAACAAAGGTAGTGAAATCCACCTCATGTTCCATAAAATGCAGAGGCTGCTGGGGCTCTCCCTCGGGAACATCTGCCACATAAAGGGTTTCCAGTGTAAGTACACCTTCTACGATAACTTTGCTGTCGATAATTCGGGCTTCGGTGACTCTTGCCTTGCAATTGGTTTTGTAAATCTGCTCAATATCGGGTTTTTCTTCGGGCACTGTTAGCGTATCTTTTATGACAATCTCGTTTTCATCTTCTCCAATAACTTGATCCAGCTTCAAACGAGTTTTTTCAACTTCAAGTTCCTCGGAGGGGCTGAAAACATCAATGACAATCTGCATAATCTTAGTCTCAAATACCTTTGCCTTTATCTTCAAAATAGCTTCTACGGTTACTGTTCTACCATCTTTCCGGCGGCCTTTAATATGTTCCACTTCCACCCGGACAAATTTTGCCATACCTTCTTCCGCACCGGGAATCTCAACAAATTGGGTAAAGGGTATCTCCGCCTCCATAAAATGCACTGGCTGCCTGGGTTGCCCCTCCGGTGCTATAGCCACATACAGGATTCCAACTTCCAGTACACCCTCGATGATGATTTTATTTTTAATAATCTTGGTAGTTATTTCTCGGGCTTCTGCCTCAACCTTTATTATCTGCTCAATATCAGGTTTTTCTTCGGGCACACCCACATCACTTTTGACTATGTTCTGGGCCCGGGCTTCCCCTATGACATCTTCGATACGTAAGGTCTTTTTAAGCACCTGGAGATCTGCAGGTCCGGTAGCATCGATAACAATTTCAATTTCCACCCGCCGAGTTACTTTTACGAAGAACATGACAATAATCCTTACCTTGATTTCCCTGGGACGATTGGGATCGAAGCTGTGCTGAATATGCTCAATTTTGGCCCTAACTCTGACATCCATATCCTTTCTGACACCGGGAATCTTCACAAAAAAGCTGAAGTCAACTTGCCCCTCTACAAAATGAACCGGCTGCTGTGGTTGACCCTCAGGCACATTTGCTACATACATGGCATTTACGTCGATATTTCCCTCAACTATGACCTTGCCTATTTTGGCGTCGAGAATATTTGTAACCAAGCTTTCGGTGTCAAGGGTGGCATCCACCGATATTACCCGTTCTATATCCGGTTTTCCGTCAGGCAACATTATTGTACCTTCCACAATCGCTTGGGTTTTATCTTCGCCAACCACCTGGTCAACCCTGACCAGTTCTTTTGTCAATATTACACCCATTTAAATCCTCCTTTCCCTAATTATGCGCATCTTACTCTTATAATATATGTGAAGCTTGCCAAATATGTTACACATAAAAAAAATACTAATTATGATTGAATCTTATCTAATCTTGTTCTTCCTCCAAATCTACATTCAGGACTGTGGTTTCTTTTAAATGAGGCTCTGTGGTTTCCAAAACCTCTACGGTCATAATGGGCTGTTCTTTCTCCTTGGAAATGATTTCCTCAAGCTCACTTTTTTTTGACTGCGCTTTGTCTTCCAAGGTTTCTTCTTTGGGCAGCAGAGGCGTAATCGTCTCTTTTCCTTGTAAATCAGGCACATTACACGAGTTGTCTTCAAACAGCCCTCTCAAAAATAAATAAAACACCACTGAGACAATTCCGATAAAAATAATAAATACAAGAATTATCATACGCCACCCTCCTTTTTCCTTACGTATTTTCAGGTTTCGATGCACAGTTTTACAATGTATAGTATCCTCAATAATATAATATGAGCTCAAATAAAAAAGGTGATGTGGAGAAAATATTAAAATACTATGCGGTCAGTCTAAAATATTGAAGTGTCCTGGTTTATCCACATTGTCAACAGGTTATCCACATAAAATCCACAAATAATGTAAGTTATTCACATTAATTTATAAAAAAGGGGCTTTTGCACATTTCTTCATATGTTTCGCAGTGCAGCAGCCCTTTTTTCGTAATTAAAAGAAACAAAAAAAGTTGGGCTCAAAGAGCCCAACAGATGCTGTTTAGTTAAGTTATCCACAGTTTCCACAGTTTCCTGGTTTTTATTTGATTCCGATAAAAGTCTGTGTATACATCTTGCCATAGGGGCCCCCGTCAACTATACCGATACCAATGTGGGTAAAGTTGGGGTTTAATATATTGGCACGGTGGCCCGGGCTGTTCATAAGCCCAGTGTGGGCACGCTCAACGGTAGGAGCTCCTGCTAGGTTCTCACCGGCGTATCTATAGGTAATGCCGTTGTTTTTAAGTGCATCAAAGGGTGTTCCATATGTAGGAGATGTATGGCCAAAGTAGTTTTTATCAATCATGTCTTTGCTCTTTTTACGTGAAAGATCTACAAGCCTCATATCATTTTCAAGGGGCTTGAGGCCTGCTTTTTTTCTTTCAGCATTCATCAATTCCAACATCTTGTTTTCATCGGCGGAAAGGCTTTTTACTTCAGGGACACTTGGTGTTTGCTTCGGCGGTTCACTTGGTTTATTAGCCGGGGGTGCTGACGGAGTTTTTACCGGCTCCGTTTTACCGGGGAAAGAGCCTCTTTTAGAAGTCAATATCCATTTTCCGTCTTTATAGGTGTAAACAAATCTGAAGGTCGTTGTAGAATCCTCTGCAATAGAGTTTAAATCGATGGGAACCCTTAAAGTTTCAGTTTGGCCGTTTATTGTGAATTTAACATTATAGTAAGTTGCTGCACCGGCAACACCCGGCAGAGCCATCACAAAGACCAGAAGAAGTACGGCCGTTATTTTTTTGTGAATATGTTGCATTTTTTACTGCCTCCTTCAAAAGATTTCCCACAGGGTTTTTAAGTAAGTTTGCAGAAACTATAATCCCGCGGTATGAGTATTATATAATTTTTCCACTGAATTCGACAAACCGTAAATATCCTTATTACAACGGCAGTCCCCTTTTCAAGTTTAACAAGTGCCTAATTATACAGATTTTGTTTAAATTGTTTAAATAAAGGGTATGGTGGTTAATTTGTCCACTAAAATCGCATGATTTTACCATTTTGCTTAAGTTTTGGACTACAAAAAGGCTGCTGATCCTTTTCAACAGCTTGGAGTTTATTGCTGGATTTTCAATAACTCAATAACTTAGTGCCTAGGAAGCCTCTGAAAAAGTGAAACATTATGGCAAATAATAAAACCCGTCATTCTGAGCGATATCGAAGAATCTAATGTTAGAGCGGCTTTTAGGATTCTTCATTCCACTTCGTTTCATTCAGAATTCCCACGTGTTTCCACTCCACGATAAACGAAAGCATTTTTCGTCATTCCGAGGGAGCAAAGCGACAGAGGAATCTTAAACAAGATCCTTCAGGCAAAGCCTTCGGGATGACAACAAAACAAAATGGAGCTTTCATAGCAATGACACAAATCCGGAATTTTACAGAGGCCCCCCTGGCACTTCCACTTGAAGAAGTTTCATTACGTTTATTATGGGATTTATTAAGGTAGCTTGGTCAGAACCGGCAAAAAGAAGACCTACTGCTTTTATTTCCTCATTTACTACTATGGAGCCGCTGTCACCGGGTTGGGCCATGGGACCAGTAAGAATTTGATCGTAAAAGGTAGCCTCCTCCCCCGGACCCAACATGACTTTTATTACCACGTTCAAGGCCTTTATCTGACTGGATGTAATCCCTGTGGTTCGGCCGCTCTTTTGAAGGGGCATACCGATCCTAGGTTCTTCAATTCCCGTTATCTCTCCCAAGCCTACTATATCCGAAGTAACGTACTCTGTTTTCACCGGTCTTGCCACTGCCGCATCAATCAAATTGCGTGAATAGGTCTTTTTAATAAAACTGATTTCATAGTTGGGCTTTACAATTCTGAGGAAATTATTGATGGTTTTTTCCAATTTAACAGCAATGGCACAACGACTTGCCTCTGTATTTTTTGAAATTGGAACAAATCTTTCCAGATATGCTATCACATCAGAGGAAGTCCCACCGTCATGAGCTCCCGGTTGCAGTATGACATCTCCTATGTTTGATTTGCCGTCACTTCCGTCAGTGGCATTTGCCAGCACATGATTATTTGAAAGGATGAGGAGATCACCGGTTTTTTGATCTCTCACTAAAGCTCCAAAGGTCCCTGCAGTAATTCTATAATGACCGATACTCATGCCAGGCTTTGCGGGTCTGGCTTTTTCAATTCTTGCAGCTAAGAGCTTAACCTCCCCCACCTCTATTACATCTGTAGGGGTATCACTTAAAATCTTCGGTATCACATTACGACCCAAAGATTTTTCATCAGCAATCTTTTCTTTCACAAGGACAATTATGGCTGGCTTGTTGGTGGTCCTGCCCTGAATTATTTTATATCCCAGTCCGAGGCCTACAACATTTTCCAACTTTAATAATCTCTTTTCGTGCTGCCTCAAAATACGCTGAATTCGTTCCATGAAAAATCCCCCTTTCAACGCCTATATATTTATATATATATATTTAAACGTGGGGGGAATTGTGTATAAAAATGGGTAAAAAAATAATCCCGAGATAATCGGGATTAAACTGAGCCGTATTTTAGTTGTGGTTCATCGTTATGCAAAACCGTTAGTTCTACCGTATCTGTCAATATATCAGAGTAGCTGTAAGAAATCCTCCTTACAAATTCCGGTGACTCGGTTACTTTCACTATAAATATATTAGGATAAACCTGTTCAAGAACACCTTCTTTTTCAAAGGTCTTTTTACGGCCGCGGTTAGCCTTGAGTTTAACCATTTTACCTACATGTGACTGTACATCTTTACGAATTTTTTTAAGTGCATCTGCCGAAGCCATAACCTCACCTCACAAATAATACAAAATACAATGTATATTATAGCACTTGATTGCCGAAATGTCAAATATTAAAATAGTTTATCAGTCTTGGTCAGTTTTGTCAATACCCTAAATAATAAAAAAAATTACTCTGAGGAAAACTGCTCAATTTACCTTGATTAATCATGATAATAATCTTTAATTCCGCTGATTATTGCCTTAGCGGCTTTTTGCCGGAACCTTGGTTCTGAAAGCAATCTTTCCTCTTCCGGGTTGCTAATGAAGGCAATGTTAATCATCACCGAGGGGTTATTGGTTTCCCTAAGCACAAATAGATCCGCAGGGTTAACGCCCATATCTTTCAGCATTAAAACAGCTATTAATTCCCGGTGAATGTATTCTGATATTTTTTTTCCTTCTACATCGCCGGGATAGTAAAAGGTTTCGGTCCCACCCATTTGATCATCAGAAAAGAAATTTTGTTGGATACTTATGGTTATATCGGGTTTATTGTTATTGGAAATCCTAACCCTTTCCGAGAGGCTCACAAACTCATTTTTATCACGAGTCAGGATTACTTTTGCACCGCACTGATTTAGGCCTTCTGCCACTACTTTAGCTATTTCTAAATTTACATATCCTTCAGATAGCCCCATGGGGCCCGAATTGCCGCTGTCACCTCCGTGACCGGGATCCAGCACTATTGTTTTACCTATGAGAGGTTTTGAATGGGTGGGTTTTTCCACCTCTTTTAGTTCCACACCTGTAAAATAAAACTTCAGTATTTCATCTACAGGAAATCCTAATAAAGCCATACCCCGAGCCCCGTACTGACAAAGTCCCAAACCGTTTCCTAAGCCCATTACCTGAATGGAAAGAGCGGATACTTTCCAAGTAAATTTTGTTGAAGAAAGGCTAAGCAGGTTTCTCACATCTTCTCCATCAAATATCATATCACCAATTCTTATTTTTTTTATACGCCCGGAGGCTGTTGACTTAACACTGTCTAACAGCCCCGGAATTTCCTTTTTATCTGAAAGGTTATCATCAAAGTTTATTGCTAGCCGACGTTTTAGTTCCCTAATGGAGAAGTTTTTTGTGATGTTCCAAAAAGGTGAATCCTTGCAATAAATACATTCAACTCTTCTCAAATAGCTGACCTTATTTCCCCAGACATTTTCCGAATCCTCAGTGCACCCTCCGCAAGCTTCATGATAAACAGCTTCTATAGGATTATTGTTGTATACCATAATGGCTTCCGATGTTTCATCAACTGCAGCGGTTATCTTTTCTGTAAATTCTTCATAGCGGCTGGCCCAATTTCTCTGTCTTTCCTCTATATCCATAAACCCTTGGCAGTGCACAGAATCAGTGCAGACATCAAAGCCCGGCTGCCGTTTGCACCCACTGCCTCCGAAGATTCCCATGCGTTTGACGGCCAGAGTTCTACAACAAATGGCCTGGGCTTTTAGGGCTTCCTTGGGAAATTCGGGAGGCATGCTGGACGCAACAGCTCCAATTACATATTCTCTTAAATCAACAATTCGTGCCTCCTGTTTATCAGTATTATAAAGTTTGACCGTCAATTCTTCATGGTCAAGAGCCATTAATTTCACCACCATAAGTTTTATTACTCGTAGGGTGATCGCGGAAGCCCCTCCCTAAACTTTCCCCGAGTTTCAACACCTCCGATTCCTTTAATGCCGGTTATCGTTGCATCTATTACATCTCGTGCGGAAATGATCTTATTTATGGGAGTAAAGGCTACTTTTTCTATTATAAATACCGGGTCCAAAGCATGTATAAACACCCGATGCGGGGAGCTGGCAAAGTTGGCGCCCGCTCGGAGAATTCCCTCATAATGAGACTGGCAAGCCCCTGCAAATATCACCAGGTCATCCAGGGATGGCTCAAAACGCCTGGCATTTTTTACCGAATCAATAAAAAACTGTGAATTTCTATAGTTTTCTACACTGTTAAAATCCCTTTTATCTTTAAGTAAGCCGTCATGGCCTGTAATTACCAGAATATCAGGATTGTATTTTATCAGTAGGCTGTGAATCTTTCTCGGCTGCTCCTTCTCGGCTAAGCTAACGCCATAGGCTTCTAGGTCAAGCTGCTTATAGGTAGTGAGGCATAAGTCCAAATACTCCTCATCACCGTCGATGTGAAGAACCATCCCCGGAACATCAAAAAAACCGTTACTTTCCTCTAAGTTGTTCCGGGTTAAGCGCCTCTGTTTTTCCAGTTCCCGGCGATAAAAAATCCGTTCCATGGATTCATTGCTTTTTCTGATATAATCTTTTTTGTATTCCCTGACTTCAGCGGATGTAGGTAAAATCAAATCATTCATGGGAGCGTCAGCAAGGACTCTGATATTGAGGCCTTTTAGAGTGCAGTAACCATGTTCCTCGGTGATGTCGACAACTTTAAAAAACACATCCTTGTCGTAGGAAGCTCGGGCTACCACATCCCCTATTTTGATTTTAGCCACACTGTTTTCCCTCCATTTCATTATATTTCACCTTTAATTGGCTTATTACATAATATGTTGGTAACAGGGGGGATGTGAGCATATATACAATGAGGTGAGAAAAATGAACATGGCCGTGGTTCCTGCAAAAAATGAGCAGGGAAGAATCGGCAAGGTTCTCACTTTGCTAAAAGAAACCCCGGTGGACAAAACCATTGTTGTAGTGAATGGTTCCCAAGACAATACCATGAAAGAGATTAAAGCTTTAAAGATGAAAAATATTGAGATACTTTATTTTACGCCGGAGCTTGGAATTGATGTTCCAAGAGCCATAGGGGCCCATCAGGCTTATAAAAACGGTGCCACATGTGTGGTTTTTGTGGACGGTGATTTGATAGGAAATATCCGTATTCAGGTAAATGAGCTTATCCATGCCATAAAAACTCATAACATCGATCTTGCTATGACTGATTGTTACCCGGATTTAGTTTACAGCAGCGAGTTGACTGAACAGATATTATTATTTCGAAGTCTGTTAAATCTAAAACTAGGACTTTATGATAAAATCGGGGTAGCTACCCCCTCTCACGGCCCTCATGCAGTTTCCCGCAGGCTTATGGAGCTGGTGGACTTTCGAGATTTTACCGTGCCGCCGGTAATTTTGGCCTTTGCCGTCAGGCAGGGACTTTCTGTTGAGGTACCTACTAAACTGCCACAAAAGCAGCTGGGATCAAAAACCCGAAACTACTTTCACACAAAAAAAATCGCCGACACTATAATAGGCGACACCTTGGAAGCTATAAACTATTTTGACGACAAGCAGAGAACCCGCTGTTATCTTTATAAAGAATATCAGGGGTACAATCCTTTCCGCCGCTTTGATATATTGGAAAAGTTTTTGGCAGCTGATTGAATGAGACTTCATTTAGAGGGGCTTTGCCGCTCTAAATGTTTAGTCGAGTCCATATTGGACTTAACCGCCCTTTGGCGCACGCCGTCTGTAAGGACGGGGGACTTAGGGCGGGTTAGTTCAGTGTTGAATGGAAAAGAGGCATTTTCCTTTGCGAAAAATGCCTCTTGATTTCTCATTTTGTATATCTGTCGGCTACTTTAGTAGCACCGCAAGCGTTAGGCTTTATTTTCACCTTGAATCCGCTGCCCATAACCCAACCTACCACTTCTCGTATTAACTCCTTGGTATCGCCGTTTTGGCCGATATCCACGTGTACTTCCACATCCATATCCTTGTAGCGGGTCTTGGCAAGTTCCTCTTTTAATCGAGTCACTGCATCTAACGACATGGAAGTCTCAGTAAAGATTTTGTGACGAAGGCTTTTGGCATGGGACATGTATTTTCTACGATAATAGTAGCGAGCTCCCTTTCCAACCCGATGGACTATGACAGCAGTAACAAAGCACGAATTCTCTCTAGACTGGGAATCAGTGCCGATTATAAGCTTATATGATGCGGAAGACTCCTCTTCCATAAATGCTACAATGTCTTGGACTACATCCCCAATAGACATTCTGCCTTTTGTGGGGCTAATATAATTCATGATAATCATCCCATTCTTATAATTACAAATATGTATGTACTGCCTTATATCCTCTATGACCATCAGTATTGCTCTTTGAAACGGTCAATGCCGTTACCCACAGCATTGGTCACGGGTAACTTTGCTACTGTAACGCTTCTAAACGGTCACCACTGCAACCTACAATTGAGGTTGTCTCTTGTAAGGTGTAGGCTTGACTGTTCAGCGCTTAAAGGTAGACTCCCTCTTTCATCTTCACTTAAGAATTTCTGCGTTGGCTTTGAGTGCTTCGGCAAGTTTGGCATATTCTTCAATTGAAAGGGTTTCACCTCGACGCAGAGAATCGATACCGACCTCCTCCACAGCTTTATCTATAACATCAGGGTTAATACCCGGAAGGGTCAACCTTCTCTTAAGGGAGTTTTTTAAAGTCTTGCGCCGTTCTCCGAAAGCTGCTTCAACTACCTTGAAAAAAAACTCCTCATTTTCAAGCTTCACCCTAGGCGTTTGCCGCAGTGTAAGTTGTACTACCGCCGATTCAACTTTCGGTGGCGGCAGGAAAGATTCTTTACCTATGGTACATACCATCTTTACATCGGCATACATTTGCACCCCAATGGAAAGAATACCGTAATCCTTACTGCCGGGGCAAGCTGTAAGCCTCTGGCCCACTTCCTTTTGAACCATAAGAACCGCAAGTGTTATCAAGTGCCTGTTTTCTATGATTTTCATAATAATTGGGCTGGTAATATAGTAAGGCAGGTTGGCTACAACTTTAAACCTACCCTCAAAGAAGCTTTCCTTCATTTTCTCCATATTTAATTTTAGCACATCTTCTTCTAATATACAAATATTTTTGAAATCTCTGGTCAAATCCTCCAGTATCGGTATCAATTGCCTATCTTTTTCAACGGCAACCACCTGCTTAGCTCTTGCGCCAAGCTCTAAGGTAAGCGCTCCTAGCCCCGGGCCTATCTCCAACACCTCATCCTCCGGCAAAAGCCGTGACGCTTCAATCATGGAAAACAGCGGCTCCCGATCCACCAAAAAATGCTGACCAAGTCGTTTATCGGCCTTTATTCCATATTTCCTCATTATACTTTTGGTATCTATGGCTTAATTCCTCCTTTAAAGATACTGTGTAAGTATATATATGGGGTGCCCCCCAAAGTTTTGCTGTAATAAGTTAAGTTAATGGTGCCAGGAACCTGTAATTTAACTTATTTGTGTT